>JABMQZ010000117.1 GCA_013202965.1 Bacteroidota bacterium
CTGCCATTTATCAACATACCGCCATGCCGGTTTGCATGTCACCTGCCTGGGCAAAAGCATACCATCGTGACAAAAGGGCGCAGGGATTTTATGACTACAAGAGTGATAAAGATGTCAATTCCAATATTGATTTCACTCCGCAACAAGTAGTTGCCCTTCCTTCAATGGCAGGCACCAATGACATCTTTGCCTCACCAAAGGCAAACATGATCCACCTTACCAAGAGGACTGCCGGTAAAAATAAATTCAAAGTCGAAACCATGAAACGTGCAGTTTACTTCTTTACCGATTGGTGGGAAGGCGTTGGTTTTGGAATTGATCAGGCCGTCTTTGCACACCACGAAGATCATATCGTAGTGTAGGCTCGATATCTTATACTTGTGGCGAAGCATACAAGTAAAACCCACTTCATTTTTTTGCTAACTAATAAAATCACAATACAATGAAAAAATTCTTTTTAAGCATTTATATCTTCATCGGCCTCTCTCTTGAATTCCTCGCCGAGAAGATAGGGGCAGTGAAACACCTTGACTACCTCGATATGCCCCGATTCTCAGAAATTGACAACATGGGCGGCACCGGTACCAAATTTTATTATGCTCTTGCAAAAGACATAACCGAATGGCCTGTTCTGCCTGATCCTGAAACTGCCCTTGACATTTCAGAATTACAGGAACTCTCCGGTGCCTTCACAATGGCAACCGGAACAAAATTCTTCGTTGGCTATATGACTCCTGACACAGGATCAATCGCCAATGCTGATCAGGGCGATATTGATGGAGTAAGCCAGAAGCATACCTTCAAATTATTCCATCCAAAGATGAACAAAACCCTTCTCGGCTTTATCCGGGCAACCAACAACCAGGGAATGGTTTTTATTGTCCCTGATTCCAATGGAGTTAACTTCATGGTGGGCAGCGAAGCTTTCCCTGCTTTGAAATCTCCTGATGGTGAATCCGGAACTGGTGAAGGAACAGCAGGCCGCAGTGGTGCCGGGCTTTCTTTCACAAGCTACGGCCCCGGCCCTGCACCCATTGTCCCTGAAGCAGTCACAATTCCGTTAACACCGGCAGTATAATGAGTAAGTTTTGGGTTAATACGTTTGAGGTAGTTGGTATCATACCGGGCAAGATCTTCTTGCCTGGGCATGGTACTCTCGATCTTTCAGATGAAAAGCTTCCTTTTGAGAAGGTGAAGAAGGCTTTCGATCTGGGATGCCCATACCTTAAACTCAAAGATGTGAAAGAATCCAAAAAGGATTCTAATGTTTCTCCTGAATCAGAAGGCGATCATATAGTCAAAGAAGCTATTAACGATGTTCTCGAAAAACTCAATGACATAGGTTCAAAACCGATTAAAGAGAAAAAAACCACTTCACAGAAAAAACCTTCCTGATACATATTTTTGTTTAAGTTTCGCAATGCCCTGCCCAAATTCGGTAGGGCATTTTTTATTGTCCTTTTTCTGGCAATTTCCTCTTTTTATATTTGCTCAAAAATTAACACATGGATAAAGAACTCAAAAATCAAATCACTAAATGGCTCAAAAATGATCCTGATTATAACTCAGGACTTGCCTTGTTAGTCCAGGCATGCAAAAATAAGACTCTTGTTCGTAACCTTTCAAGAAAGAACACTCCCAAGAATCTCTCTAAAATCAGATGGGAACTAAACAAATCCATTGGTAATATCTCCCGTTCAATCCCTGGCTCTGCTGATCTTAAAAAAAAAATGGATTCAGCAGGCTCTACCGCTTCGCAGGCCGGCGAAAAGCTTAGTGAAATTATTCAGACTTATCCCGTAACTATTCAATCAATTATAAAAACCACTGGCGTTCTCAGCTCAAACCGTGATAAGCTTCATCGTAAACTCAAAGAGATCCCCGAAGCCAACACTGCTGATAATATTGCTAAACGTAAAGAGATCCGTGAACTGATCAAAGAATCTTCAGATTTACTTCAGTATTTATATGATCTTAAAAATCGCTTCTTCACTGAAAAAATTGTTCCCACTGAGGATGAATTAAAATTCCCTCAGGCAATAAAGAAAGCACCAAAAGTTACTAAGCCTGATCCTATTGAAAATATGAGTGAGGCAGAACTTTTGAAAAAAAGAACCAACGTAAGATCAAGGCTTACCAAAAAGAAAAATAAGCTTCTCTACCAATCGGTTTCTAAAAAAGACAAAGAAAATCCCATGCCTGAAGGTGCCAAACGTGAACACCTTGCAGCACAGATCAAAACCGATGAAAAGCTTATAAAAGATATTCAAACCAAATTAGATGCCTTTAATAAAACCAAGCGACATAACGCCACCCAGGCAAAAGGACGAAGCTGAAACTTCTGGTCCTTTTGCTACGGTCATGACCTCAGATCAAATAGCCGCCGCTTTTGCAGGAACTCCTTTGGAGATCCTGAAAAAACATATCGGCGATATTGATTTTTCAATAGCAACACATTATGTCACTTCCGGAAGATGGTCAATGAATGATCTGCTTATCTATGTGCTTTTGCAAGTTGGCCCTTCTGATGTTTTGATCGCTACCTGGTCGATAGCTGAATTGGCAGTAAGGCAAATTCTCAAACATCATGAATCAGGACTGATAAAATCAATCTCATTCCTTTTGGATCCAAGAGTAAAAGTGCGTAATCCGAAACCACTTCAATTATTAGCAGCTAACTTCCCGTACCTGCTTTTCCCAAAAGGATGCCATGCAAAGGTTACATTAATCCGTTCAGCGGATCACTATATTTCTATTGTTTCATCAGCGAATATGACTCAAAATCCACGCATTGAACGTGGCGTAATATTCCCATTTAAAGATGTTTATGAATTCGACTACAAATGGCTCAACGATTCCATTAACTCAGGATCAGCTTCAGGTAATTAATGAAATGGCTGAATTGTTTTACACTTTCGAGCATATCTGCATAAATGCAGAAGTGGATCCTGAAGCTTATATTGAGGACTTCAACAATAAAACAGGTGAATTTTATATTGCCTATATGACCGGATATCTTAAAGGTGATATGACACTTCGTCAATCCATTAAGACATCTGCCGATAATGGCAGCCATCCGGCACAACAATTATTACTAAAAATTCAGGAAGAAACAAATATTCAAATCAAAGCCAATGAGTAAACAAGCATTATTAGAAACCACTTATGATAAGATCGTGGCTTATTGTCTTGATCCTGGCAATTCTTTACTCTCAAAAGAGCAACAAAAAATCTTTGATCGTTGGAATTCTGCTGATGATCTGCTTCGCCGCTATCCTAAAGACAGACAGGCAGTAATAATGTACCAGAAAAAATATCCTGATCTATCTCAAACACAGGCTTATGATGATCTACGCAATGCCAAAAGACTTTTTAACTATACCAATCCTGTTGATAAAGAATTCATTCGCCGGTGGGTTATTCAGGACTGCCTTACCATGATTGGTATAGCAAAAGGCATTGGGCCTCGTGGTTTTAAAGCATGGAATAATGCAAGGCTTCAACTCATTAAAGCCGCACAATTGGAAAATGATGAAAAGATTCTCCCGAATCCTGATATCCTCGAATCACATCAATTCTTTACTGTTATAAATATCGGTGGCCAAGAAATAAAACTCGATATGGATGCCTTCAATAAACTTCCTATATCAACACGAAAAGAACTTGCCGATCTTATTCATGCACCAATTACAATAGATCAGGCCGCCGAAATAATGGAATCATAAATGGCACAGAAACTTATTCAATTCAATCCTTCTCAGCTTTCTTCCTTCATTCTTCAAGGGAAGAATACCGTTGAAATACACGGTAGGGGTACAGGAAAATCTCATGGCATGGGCTGGACTATACACCGCAATAATATCTACATGCCTCGCAGTGTTACATCCATCACAGGACAGACCTTCGGACAGCTTATGACCAGAACCCTGCCATCCACCTTCAAATTCTTAGAAGAAACATTAGGATATTCTAAAGATCACCACTATGTTATAAATCGTAAACCGCCTGACCATTTCAAAACTCCCTATGAAAAGATCCTCAAACATGATCACTTCATTAGTTTTATCAATGGCACAGGCTACCTATTGGCTTCACAAGATAGAATGGGATCAGGTCGTGGCCCGAATATCGACTTTGAAATATTGGATGAAGCATTAACTATCATAAAAAGCCGCTATGATCAGGAGATCTCACCGGCTAACAGGGGAAACCTTGAAATGTTTGGCCCTAAATCAAAATCACCTGTTCCCTGGCATCATGGATTCCACTACGTTTCATCCATGCCACCTACCAAAGCCGGTAGATGGCTGCTTGACTTCGGCAATTATTATGAAGAAGAAAAAGGGATCCGCTATTTCAATGTATGGAATCGTGTTGTAAAGCTTCAACTTGAACTACTTGAAGTTACCAACCCGAAAGATTTTAAAGATCTCTGGAATGAGATCGTTAGAGTACGCCAGGAGATCCTTCCTTATGTCAGCAGTGAAGGAATGCTTTTCACCCTCAGTAATGCCTTCGATAATATCCAAAACGTAGGACTGAGTTATATTAAACGTGAATACCAAAAACAAACCAAGCTCACATTTCTTATCGAAATTATGAACATGATCTCAGATAAGGTGGAAGATTGCTATTATAATATTGATGAAAAGCTTCAGATCTACTATGATTCCTATAATGAATCATTCATCCGTGACCTGGCCGAAAATTCTAATTGGGATTTTCAAAAACTCGGCACACCTGATTCACGCTTTGATAGTGACTGCAATCCGGATAAACTCCTTGATATTTCTTTCGATTGGGGATCACGCATATCTCTCATGACTGTTGGCCAGGAACATGACAAAGATATCATCACCGGTGATGATGTACTCACTGATCACTTTATCAATGAATTCTTTGTCAAGCCTTCTGATAACCACAAGGTCATGATTGATGATCTTGTAGATGATTTCTGTAACTATTACCGCTATCACAATGACAAAACCGTATTGTTCTACCATGATAAGTACGGTGATCACCGCCTTGCTAACTCTGCTGATACATACAACGGACAAGCAATCACTCGATTAGAACGGCATGGATGGACTGTTGTAAGCGAATATCACAAAGGACAGGAACCACCACATCATGACAAATACCTGCTCTGGGGGAATATCCTGAAAGAAAACAATCCTAAGTTTCCCAGGGTGAGATTTAACGGCAACAAATGTAAATTCCTTCTTACTTCCCTGAATAACACAAAGGTTGTAGAAAAAGAAGGTAAGTTTAAAAAGGATAAGAGATCCGAAGATGTTTCTTCCGGTATCCTACCTGAAGAAGCTACACACTTCGGGGATGCTGCCGATAAGAAAATATGGATCAAATACGGTAGCCGCCTACGGCGATACTCGACATTTGTTCCGGCAAGGTTAGGAAAGTAATACAGTGGTGAGGACTGCCCTCTGAAAACAAGGACTGCCCTCTAATTATTGAGGACTTCTGCCACCATCCGCAAAAATTCCACCACCACCATCAAAACGGCTTCAATAGACCGCTTCTAACAGACGATCTCCCCATGATCGATATATACTGCTGTCTGTCAGATCGTTTAACAGCATAACCCAAAATCATATTTCCTTAGATGTGAGAGAAGGAAATTGCCACCTACATAGGGCGGGGCGTTATCTATATAGAGATAGGGCGAAAAAATTGGCATAAATACCAATTTTTTCCCCTGAGTTTTAAATCTTTACGGGAAAATAATCCGTAAAAATTCAAAAGGTAATTCGTGACCGCTATTCTATCGACACTCAGGTGAATTCGTGATCAATTTTTCTTCGAAAAATAGACACTCAGATCTTCTTTTTGTTAATCCACAAAAAGAAGCAAAAAACGATCCCTCAAATCCAACCTTTACCGCCTGGTATATGGAATTATAAATACCGGGCCCTGCTGATCAGCTTCCCCTACTCTACCAAGTACTTCATTCCGGCAATCCTTTTTCACACAGACAACCCACGTAAATTGTGATCTCTCTAAAATGTAATCACAACTTACTTTCCTAAGATCAACGGTTTATACGGGTTCAAGCACTTCGTGTTCCGTCATTTTTTTTTCTTCCCGATGCAAAGCCACGATCAGAATAAAACTCCTGACAGGAAAACACCTATCTCCCTTATGATCCCCCCCCACCTCTTTCTCCTCTTAACCAATGAAAAGGCATCGGTCTAAGCTTCGCTTATTCCTTATGCAAAGATCACTATATCAAAAATATCGTGAGTCAAGACGTAGATCCTCATACTCCCACCCTGCAAGCACCCTGGTATTTCGGACTATCCTTCGGATGCGTTCATTTTCTCCCTTTGCTCGAAATCTGACATGCACATCATTGACACAGAATTTTTGATTCGTGGGATTTTTTCTCTTTTCATTAATTAACAGGCGAGCCAGATGCCTACAAAAGACCGCAGGGCAGCGGCAAACATTATGAATCTTTTCACACAAAACATCGCTGAGATTTCCGTATCCTACAAAAACACAGTAAAAGCTTCAGAACGGCCTAAAGTCACATGCAGCCGTGATGTCGCCGAAGTCATGAGAAACTACATGGAAGACGGAAATCTTCAGATGGAACATCGTGAATATTTCTTCGTCATGCTCATGAATCGTGGGAACAAAGTTCTTGGAATTTCCACTGTTTCTATGGGCGGCATGTCCGGCACCGTTGCAGATCCTAAAATCATCTTTCAGATCGCATTAAAAACTTCCGCAGCTTCTATCGTTCTCTGCCACAATCACCCTTCGGGTAATTTAAAACCGTCAGAATCCGATATCAGGCTTACAACAAAGCTTAAAAAAGCCGGAAGTTTTCTTGATATACCTGTCGTGGATCACATAATTATCACCGAAGAAGCCTACTTCAGCTTCGCTGATGAAGGCCTTCTTTAATCCGTAATAATTCAGTTAAAACAGGCCGAGCCAGATGCCTTAATAAGTCCGCAGGGCAGCGGCATTTTCTTATGAATAATTTAGATCTCTTTCGTCAAACAAATGTTTATGATTCATCAATCGTTGATATTTTCTTCAGAAGTGATCAAATTGGTTCAATCAAAACTTCTTCCAATTCGTTCACTGCCAAGCGTGGTAACAATTCTGAATCCTTCGCTACTATTGATTCTGCTCTTGAATGGATTCGTCAGCGATACATTTTGACAAATAAAAAACATGCTGAAACTCTAAAAAAGAGAGCTTCTACCATGCTCAGAAATGCTAACTATATCCTCGATCTGATCGAAGCTATTGAGTATTCTGAGTGTATCGTTGATGAATATTAAATTACGGCACGATCCGGACTTTCCGGATCGTGCCTTTTTTTATGTTAAGAGGATCCCTGCTTTTAAAAGCATGGCCAAATAACTAATGTACGGCAGTACTCCCACATGGCTACCCATGTCCGTTAACTACCAAATATATTCAATTTTACTTCCTGAAATGATCACTCAACCGCTATGACCTTGACTTGCCTTCTCTACCTGTTCATCTATACTTCACTTCCCTTTGATTCTATTCTTCTGAAGATCCCATTATAGGAACTTAGATTCTGTCACCTATTTTCCATTTCCTATGAAGCTTACTTTCTGTAAGCCATGATAGTTTTTCGCTTATAAAATGAATTTCGTTGCTAAAATGAGAAACCCACACAATGCCACCGGCACTTATCGTTTAAACAAGTTGTGATGAACAGACTTCGTCTGACTTGCATAAA
>JABMQZ010000118.1 GCA_013202965.1 Bacteroidota bacterium
AACTGAAATAATGGGAACTTTTCAGTTAATATATACAATTCAGACTTTGATAAAGACTTTGGTCCTGGAGCATTAGTTGGAATTGTGGGGAAAATGACTTCTAATGGTAAAAGGGGCTGATACAGCTCCTCTTTTATTGCCTCAGTCAACAAGAGCCGAATTTGTTTGAAATAAGTTCTCTGACTATTATTACCAATATGTTTTTTTGTAAAAAATGCTTTCAACTTGGTTAGAAAAGCTTTATCGATATCATCAAAAGTAATATCTGCCTTTCCTAATGAAGATTGAAAAAGTTCAAGATGTTTATAAACGGTATTAAACTTCTTATAACTACCAAACTTGTTATTTTCTTTCAGATCATCTTGATAGTTTTTGTGGTAATCTAAATAAGATTTGCTTTTAGTTCTTCTAATGTCCTTACTCTGAATCTTTTTTATTTCATCTTCAATCAATTCATTAATCTTATCATGGTCAGGATGACTTTTTGATACCCGCCCAGAATGGTCGAGCCATAATTTTGGATTTATTGAAACACCTAATGATTGATAGATACTCTTTCTGTTTTCCGTAACCCGTATATATATTTTCTTTTCATTATTCTTTGTGAGACGGGACCATAATACGGGAGTAATTGTTTTCATAATTTATTGTTTTTACAAAACTATGAAAAATGTTAAAACAATGTTAAAACAGTTTTAATGAATTAGAATATAAATCATAAAAATCATGTAAAACCCTAAATGTAAGGTGTTAAGAATCAAATAAAATTTACAGAAAATGTTTAAATAGTCCTTGGTTCGATTCCGAGTGGCACCACAAAAAAACCCCCGCCGGCCGGTAGGGGTTTTTTACTTCTTCAATCTTCTATCTCCTTCTAACATTGATATCAAAATTGAAAACATTATAAAAACTTCATAAAGCTTGCCTGTAATTACTTCACATATAACAGCTTAGATTTTGGCTAGTTTTCCTGAAGCTATGAGGATATTCTCTTTTAATACATACCACAAATATAAGCCGGAAGGGAGATCCTGAAGGGAAATGGTTTTGTTGTTTATTTTAAACCCAATGTCCTTCTGGATTATACCACTGGAATTTAAGAGAAAAAAACGAAACTCCAGGGTTTTCGAATCCATGCATTCGATATTTACAGACAGATTATCAACTACCGGATTTGGAAACAGCGTAACATTAAAATCTTTTTGTTGAGGATCAGTTATATTAACCGACAAACAGGTATCTGTTTCAAGGCTGCAGGAATCTGCATTGTAGATATATAGCAGTTCGTCATTCAAATGAAAACACCGTAGATAATGCTGATGTTCAAAGATCTCCATAGGTTCAAGCAAGCCTGTATGTGCCCCCATTCCCTCTACAACCTCAATCGGAGGCCAGGTTTCCCTGTAATAATAAAATCGTTTTCTATAATGATCACCAAGCAAAATTGAATCTATACTATCAACGACTAAATGTGGATAAGCATAGTTAATGTAAGTTTGAGGCACGGTATCACCAACTTCTAAAGAAAAGTCGTAAAGCAGATCTTCATTTGCATGCGATTCAGAAATAAAATACACCCTCCTGTTGATGGTATCATTGCGATATGCACCTGTGTAGTAAGGACCGTAGGTAATTAATGAACAGTCAGGATCAAACCCCAGCTGGAAAAGCTTAATATATTCTACATCATTAATGATAGTATCTCCAAATGGATAATTATCATAATGTAAAGCATATGCCGGCATGGGCCCGGGAGGGTATGGATAGTGAATAACTTTCCATACTGCAGCTGAATCTGGAAAAGGATAATATACCTGTCCTTGCAAGCCAAACGGCATTAGCAAAACAAAAGATAAAACGATAGACAATATTATACTTTTTGCTTTCAAATCATCCCTGATTTCTTACTTCTGATTTTAGATTTCTGCTATCTGATTTCTACAACACCCGTATCTTAATATTCCGAAACCAGACATCATCGCCATGATCCTGCAGCACAATATATCCTTCTGTTGCAGGATTCATAAAGTCGTCATAGTCTTTGAACTTGCTGTTTGCAACCATGTTTTTCCAGTCATCTGTCCACAGGTGATATTCAAGAACGTTTTCACCATTCATGGTATGTACAACGGTTCCTTTAAATACAAGAATACCTGCCTGGTTCCATTCTCCGGCAGGTTTTACGGCTTCGGGATTTCCTGGTATCAGGTCATATAATGCTCCCGCAGCCCTGTTACCGTCCACACCGAGTTTTCCATCAGGATGCCGTTCATTATCGAGGATTTGCATCTCCGGGGCGCTTTTCCAAACCGGGTCACCCGGAACTTCCTGTGCAAGGTAAAAAATCCCGCTATTACCGCCTTCGGAGACCTTCCATTCGAGCGATAACTCAAAATTGCTGAATTTTTTAGCAAAGAGAATATCTCCGCCACCGCCTGCTTCACCTCTGCCGGTTCCTAGCACATGAAGGGTTCCGTCGGTAACTTCCCAGCCACTTACAGGAAAACTTTCCCCATTATGTGAACGCCAGCCATCAGATGTTAAACCGTTGAACATAAGTACCCAACCATCTGCCAATTCCTGCCCGGTAAGCGTATTGGGCCTCTGTATTGTTTCTGTTATGACCTCCCCTTCCGTATCCTGCTTTTGTTCCGACTGATAATTACAGCCAAAGAGGATAAAAGAAATGATCAAAGTAAATAATGCTGATTTTTTCATGCTTTTTTTTTTATCAGTTAATAATGTGAATCAAGAAATAAAATAAATTCTTTTTTTACCACAAAGCCTGCCAAAGGATATCACAATTCGCCCTAAGGGCTAAAGAATTCACCATTCAATACCTAACACCTAACATCTACAGCTCCCACCCATCCCTATACGTATGCCTGATATATTCTTCTGCGGCAGCCTTGGCATTTATAGTAGCATACTGAGTATCGAAATGTGGATGGCCACTGATCACCGTAAACTTATCAGTGGTTACAACCCTGATTTCATCCTCCTCGCCAATATTAGTGATCTTCATGCTTTCTCCGTCCCATTTCAACTTACGCTTAAGGTCTTGCAGACGAATCGCCAGGTTACCCATCACAACCACTTCATTCATGGGGCCGGAATAGCCAAAATATGAACTACATTCCTGTCTGTTGCCCGGACTTTCCTTGCAGGCCCGAATCCAGTCTGCCTCATGTCCTCCTTCCATCGCTTTTTCAATTCTCCTCAGGCTTGGTTCCGGTCGTTTATAATCATTATCGAGTTCTGCAGGCAACAACTTTGGATTCCTGCCATAGGCTCCACAGATCAGTTTTCCTTTGGTGCCGATAAAAAGGCATCCTCCGCTCCAGTCACCCATAGGTTCTCCATCAGGAAGTTCTTCCGGCCTGGGGGGAAGCATGCCTCCATCAAACCAACTTACTTTCACCGGTACAAGTTTAACTTTTTGATGTTTCCCCCTGTCGGGAAATTCATAATGTACAGCAGAGCCAATGGGTGCGCTTTCCGTATTTACCTGTGTTGAGCTTCCGTACAAGGAATCCGGATTTCCCAGCCGGAGCGCCTTGTATACCGGGTCAAAGATGTGACATCCCATATCACCGAGGGCACCGGTTCCAAAATCCCACCATGCACGCCAGTTCCAGGGATGGTATACCGGGTTATATGGCCGCCATGGTGCAGGCCCGATAAACAGGTTCCAGTCAAGGGTTGGAGGCAATGATGGTGTTTCTGTCGGCCTTTCAAGGCCCTGGGGCCAGATAGGCCGGTTGGTCCAGGCACAGGCCTCGGTTACCTCGCCGATAGCTCCATCCCATATCCATTCACATATTTGCCTGATCCCCTCCCCTGAATTTCCCTGGTTGCCCATTTGGGTTGCAACTCCGGTTTCTTTTGCAAGCTCATTGAGCACCCTGGATTCAAACACAGAATGGGTCAGTGGTTTTTGCAGGTATACATGTTTGCCCATTTTCATGGCTTGTGATGCTATAATAGCATGTGTGTGGTCGGGTGTTGCAATGACAACAGCATCAATTTGCTCACCCATTTCTTCAAACATTTTCCTGTAATCACTGTATTTTTTTGCACTGGGATATTTTTCAAAAAGATCTGATGCATAATCCCGGTCAACATCGCATAATGCAACGATATTCTGACTGCTGCAGTTATTGATATTGGTGCCGCCAACACCACCAACACCGATTCCTGCGATATTTAGCTTATCGCTGGGGGCAAGATGCCCAAGGCCTCCTATCACATGACTTGGCAGAATGGTAAGGCCCGCCGTTGCAAGAGAAACATTCCCGATAAACTTTCTGCGACTCATCCCTTTTTTCTTGTTTTGTTTCATAGCCTACATGGTTTATTACATATTTTTATTAAGATTGATTGTTTGCTTTCTCCGATTGCTTTCAAATGCTTTTTCAATGATAAAGATAACATCTCTTGCTTCTCCAGGGCTCACTAAAATGGAAAAATTTCGGGTGAGCACCTCATAAACATTGTTATAAAAACCCATATAATTACCATTTTCCGTTGCAATACGACCAATTTCAGGAGATGAGCCCTGCAGAGATTCCAGCTGGCCCCGAAAACTGCTGTCTTCCTCGCCCCAGTCATTTGAAACAGGCATTTCTCCTGCTTTTAATAAAGCCTCCTGGGGATCGATTCCATATTTAGTGAAAATTGCTTTTGTTCCTTTAATAATGAATTGCGGCCCGGGGTCGCGTACAATCATCCCTGCTTTCAGTACGATCTCTTTGTCGTGATATAGCAACTTCAGGTCGAAATAATCATCAACCGGGCTCCCGTTTCTTTCGGATCTGATATCGGCCAGCACTTCTTCAGGATACCCAAACAAACAAAGAGCCTGATCTATTAAATGAGCACCCAGGTCATATAATATTCCCCCTCCGGGAAGATCCCTGTCTCGCCAGGCATCTGGTTTTAACTCAGGACTGAAACGGTCAAAATGTGCTTCATAATGTTTAATTTCTCCTAAGATTCCCTCCGAGATTATTTTTCTGATCGTTAAAAAATCCCCATCCCATCTTCTGTTGTGATAGACAAAGATTTTTTTACCGCTTTTAACTGACAGGCGGATCAGTTCTTCAGCTTCTCCGGATGAAGGGGTAAAAGGTTTTTCAATAACAACATGTTTCCCGGCCAGGAGGCACTCCTTGCTCATAGGGTAGTGGTATATGTTTGGAGTGGCGACAACAATAAGATCAATACTGTTATCTGTCAACAGATTTTTATAATCCCTGACAATTTTAACATAAGGATATATTTCCTGTGAATACTGATGATGGCGTTCATTGATCTTTAACAGGCGAAAACCAGGATGTGAATGGATAAACGGGGCATGAAAAACCCGGCCGGATAAACCGAAACCAATAATTCCTGTGTTGATCATTTTACTCAAATCAAAAATTGTTGTTCAGATATTCAAAGCTCTGTTTGATGCTCTCAAATCCATCTCCTTCGATTACGTCCTGCTCAACAAAAAATTCTTTCATACCTGCCAGCGAGGCTTGTTCAAAAATTACAGGGTAATCAATAATACCCGCCCCCACTTCAATCATTTTTTTTGATTCGCCTGCCTTCATGTCCTTCACATGCCATAATTCAAACCTGCCCGGATATTTCTCAAAGTATTCCAGGGGATCTTTCCCTGCATAAACGATCCAGTAGAGATCTAATTCCATGAAAACCAATTCGGGGTCAGTTAAATCCAATAAAAGATCATAAGGGAGCTGTCCGTTGATAGGATAGAATTCAAAATCATGGTTATGATAAGCAAACTTCAAACCATTGTCTTTACAGATTTCCCCGATATTATTGAACTTATCAGCCAATTTTTTGTAATCATCAAGCTGTTGTCTTTGGTCTTTAGCAATCCATGGCCAGACCATGTATTTAACACCGGCTTCTTTGTGGGCATTCAGTACTGTTGAAATTTCACCGGCTGCAAAAGTCATGTGAGAACTTCTTAGTTTCATCCCCAGCTTATTTACCAGAGACTTAAATTCTACGGGTTTAAGTCCGTAAAACTTTCCATCACTGTATCCTGCGGCCTCAAGATTTGTATATCCTATGTCAGCAATTTTTTCGAGGCTTTCCACCAGGTTTTCTTTAATTTCATTTCGCAAAGTGTACAATTGAAGGCCTATCGTATGTTTTGATGGGAAATTGGCATATATGCGTCCGGGCATAAGCATACCGGCAAGCATTCCTGCTGACACTGTTCTGATAAAATTCCTTCGTTTCACCCGTTCAAGAAATTAATAGTGATGTTATACAATTCTTTCATTGTCAGCATCCCAGAACACCTTTCGGTTTTCCTTATAAGCAATAGTGCCCATATGTGCTGCTATGGCTTCCTCAAACCCCTGCTCAATATTACAGCTTGTCGTGCCTCCATTTCTGATGCAATTCAGCCAATCCTTAATATGCAAATGCGTAGTATTGACCCATTTCCCTCCCCTGTGCGTATACAAAAGGCCTCTTCCGGCAAAATACTGTTCTGTTGGAGAGGTTACGGCATCAACATTTTGCATTCCGGGGGAATAAGTAAATAAAGGAAGTGCGGGATCAATAATTCCTTCTTTGATTTTGGCTTCATAACGTGTGGAACGGGGATCGGCCTTAATGATCAGATCACTACTGAGTTCCATGGAAGCATCATGCCCCATGATTACCCTGCCACGCTTGCGATTGTTGGCAAGGGTAGCGCTGTATACCATACTTAAACCCCGGTGGGGATATTCATAAACAGTATGCAATACATCGGGCACAGTACGCCCGTCCTTGAAATAATATATGCCACCACTGGATACCGCAGCATGAGGAATTCCCAGACCAAGGATCTGATTAATTGCATCAAATTCATGGGTAAGAAGGTCACCCGACAGGCCGGTACTATAGTCCCACCAGCAGCGCCAGCGGAAAAATCGCTCGAGGCTGAATGGATGATCCGGGGCCTGTCCTATAAATTGCTGCCAGTCAATTGTATTTGGGTTTGCATCTTCATGAATGGGATACACCCAGGCACCGTTCGGATCGTTTCTGTTGGTAGTAACCTCTATCAGGGTAATCTTCCCAAGCAGGCCTTTATCAACAGCTTCTTTTGCTTTGAAATAACTTTCTGTTTGTCTTCCCTGGTGGCCAAGTTGAAAAACAACATTATTTTCCCGTACAGCTTTCCTGACTTCATAGCTTTCCTCTACTGACCAGGTCATGGGCTTTTCAACATATATATGTTTTCCTGCCTTGGCGGCTGCAATGGCCATGGGCCCATGCCAGTGATCCGGCGTAGCAATGATCACGGCATCAATATCTTCAGCATTGATAAGATCCTGATAATTATGATACCTTTTAGGGGCTGGCCCCATTTTCCCCCCGCTTCCTTCACGAAAAATGTTTGCACCGGCTTCCCGGGCCATATGGCCGTAAGTTTCAAAAATATCGCAAACACCATTAAGCACAACATTTAAATCCTCCTGTTCCAGGAATTCTTTATACCTGTTATCGGAACCGTTTTCAGAGGCGCTTTTAATCCAGGAGTCTATGAGTTCCGGATGAGCAAAACCGGCAGCTCGCGCCAGCTGCTTCCCGCGAATTCCATAACCGATCAGACCAAGGCGGATCTTCTTATCCATAGGACCGCTTGAAGGAACTTCAGGGGCAGTTGCTTTCAGTTGAATTTCTTCAAGGATATTATCTTTGAGGTAACGCTCATAATTACGCTTTTTATACCACGCATATGCAAAAGCTCCCAGAACAGGCACTGTTGCAAGTCCTTTTAAAAGATCTCTTCTTATCATTTTTTAAAAATAAAACGGTCGATACCAACAAAGCTGCTGCTTGGAAAAACAAACAGTACCGCCAGTGCGATCAGCTCAATTAAGGTCTTGTTTATGATCAGATAGCTGCCCTCGCTTGGCACGGCGTACCTAAGGCCGGCAAAGGGCGGATGAGATAAATAATACATTGATAAGAGGATGATCCCAAATATACAAGCCGGCCTGGCAAGAAATCCGAGGATCAATCCCAGGCCAATAAGTATCAATCCCCAGATATTTAGCAGGTCAATAAGATAGACCAGAGACGGATCGGAGGACAGGGAATAAAAAAAAGATTCTAAAAAACCATTGGAATCCAGCAGAAATCCAACGCTACTCCAGTTTGGGTTCATGAGTTTTACCATTCCTTCATAAAGAAAATGCCATCCGATGGCTATCCTGAGAATAACAAGCCAACTTAATTGTGTATTACTGTATTTCATCATTATCTACATTAATTTCACGGATAAAAATCTCTTTCCATCTTAGCTTAATTCCACCACCATCGTGTATCTGGAGTGCAATAGACCCATTTGCCTGTCCGATCTTTTCGTCTTGCAGGTCAGTCATTAGTTGTCCGTTCAGCCAGGTCATTACACGTTCACCTTCAACACGAATAACCAAATCATTCCACTCACCTTCTCTCAGGATATTTTCTTTTTCCTCCGGAATTTCATTCAGCCACCCTCTTCCGTATGACTCATATATACCCCCGGTATTATTTCCCGGAGGGGCAACCTCCACCTGCCAACCACTGATTTTTGTACCCTCAATGGAAGATCTGAAAAACACACCGGAGTTTCCATCTGATTCCTGGAAAAACTTTAATCTCAAAACAAAATCCTTATAATTTTTTTCTGTTCCCAGGTAGCCATATTTTTTTTCTTCACCGCTTTCACATACCAGCTCCCCTTTATCCACATACCATTTTTCCGAACCGTAAATTTTCCATCCACTTAGATCTTTGCCATTAAAAAGAGGTTTTCCCTTATCAGTTAAATCCTTTATTTTAATATTTCTGAAGGCCACTTTGCTTCCGTGATCCTGAAGGCCAATATGCCCCCTTAAAGCAAGTCCGTATGCCGGATAATCCTTCCATTTGGAGGCAGCAAGGCGGTTTTTCCAATCATCATCCCAAAGATCATATTCCAGGACTTTTTCTCCATTAAGCCAGTGGGTGACGTGTCCGTCCCTGACCCGGATCCCGGAGTAATTCCATTCTCCTGCAGGATGTAGCTTTTTCCTTATACTGTCTGTATTATGCATGGCATAATTGGCTGCGGCCTTCTGCCAGTTTTCCAGGGGATAAGAAAAACCTTCATCATCGATAAGCTGATATTCCGGACCACTGACATAAACTGTTGGGTTGTCTCCTTCAATAACATGAAAAAAGATGCCGCTGTTTCCTCCTTCAGAGATTTTCCATTCCAGGGACAGTTTAAAATCTTCAAATTGTTCTTTACTGATGATATCCCCACCCAGATCACCTCCCTCTCCTGAAGTGATCAGTAAGCTATCCTGAACTTTCCATCCTGCAGGCAGGGCTTCCTGCTTAAAGCCACGCCAGGCATTCATATTTGCTCCATCGAACAATATAATGCCGTTTTCCAATGGCCTTTCTTTCTTTGTTTGTTTTGGCTGCTCATTGCCGCAGGAATAGAATAGAAAAATAAGACAGAAGAGCATAAAAATAATTCCCGGGAAAAATCTTTGTTTAGTGTACATGACTGTAATTGTTAAGGCGCAGTAAATTTATGAAAGATTGCGCCTAAAACAAAAGAAACAACCAATTGGAATTGATTTATTGCAGATATTAATAAGGATTTAACAAGAAAAAGATATTTAAAAAAAACTTTATATGGCTTGTATAATTGCTATTGTGCAAAAATTTTAATATTTTTATGGGCAAAAGAAATACTAACCAACCCCATCTACTATGAAAAAATTTGTACGCATTTTAATGATGGTAACAGTGTCATCATTAATTATGATCAGTCAACTCACGGCACAAACAATTCTATGTGTCGACCGGGATTTTAGTGATACCAGCGTTGGCTTTACCGACACATGGCCAATGATTTCCGAGGCCCTGGATGCCGCAGGGTATACTTATGATTATTGGGAGGTATTAGAATTTGAAGACAATGGACCCGATGCCACTTATATGAGTAACTATAATGTGGTAATATGGTTTACCGGTGAAGCATGGGCAAGCGGAGCCACCATGGGGCCTGACGATGAGTTCAACCTGATACTCTATATGACCATGGGAGCCGGAAAACTTTTCATGAATGCACAGGATTGGCTCTATGACAAATATCCAACTTCCGGAACATTCAATCCAGGAGAATTTCCTTATGATCAACTTGGTTTAATAGAAGTTGTTCAGGACGTATATCATATTGAGCCTGAAGATCCTGGCTCTATTGCTGATTCAGCACAGTTTTATGGTTCGCCAGGCTCTCTTGCGGAAGGCATGACATTCCCGGTAGTGGATATTTTTACAACTGACACAGATGATGGCCTATATGGTGACAGTTTAGCTCAATACCTTGGCCAGGGCCTTCTTTCTATACAAACTCCTTATGTTTCACCCGGGCCGGCTGCTATCCAATATGAAACCGAATATTTCAGGTCTGTTTTTACAACCATAGACATTGCCGCAATTACAGACATCACAGCCCGGAATATTTTTATGCACAAGATTGTTGATTGGCTGATGTATGGAGCAACCGGTGTCAGCGAACTGAAACCTCAGGAAACAAGCATAACAATCCGGCCAAACCCGGTAAGTGATTTTGTAAATATCGGGATGACCAACAAAATGCTGGAAGTTTCGCTGTATAACAGCCAGGGACAACAGGTCTTTTTAGAAAAAACCGATCAGGCCAGCATTAGAATGAACCTCAGTAAACTGGTTTCGGGAATGTATATTCTGAAAGTGGAAACAGAAAATGGCATAATAACAGACAAATTGCTTAAGCTATAGCTTTTTGCAATTTTAACAGATGTAATACTTATTAATTCTATAGGCCATGGGTTATTGTTCAAAGATTGCCAAATACTCCGGAATGCTGTTTGGGATGATTGCAGGCGTATTGGTTTTGTTCGGAATAATTGGGTTTTTCATGTGGATATTATATGCATCACCCTTTTTAAATGTTGCTAATTTCTGGCTCTACATGTATGCTTCAGTACCTTTCTGCTTGCTGGCTATTTGCTGTACTTTATTTGTAATATCCGGCAAGGAAAAAGCCTAAGTATTACTTGCATAATTTCATATCCCTTTCCTTATTCCGGAAATTGATTTTACGATTTTTGGAGTGGAAGGGGAATATAATCCAGGAGATCCCTCCCCGAATATTCGGGGGGATCAGTTCGACTAAATAATTTTGTTTCACAAAATTATAGTCCGTGATTTTATATTAGATGAAACCAACCCGATGTAAAGTCATCCGGTTTAGTTGTTGAAAGGGATATTAAATTGAGATGTACAATTATTATCTTGCAAGACAAGCAGTATATGAATACGTTTGTCTTATTAATTGAAAACATATAAACATGACAAAACACACACTATTACGCATTGGCACCACCCTGTTGTTTGTAACAGTATTTTCTTTCATTTTTTTCAACAGAGGTGAAGATAATCCAGACTTAAGGAATTCCTACGAACAATATCTTTTGGCAGAATATGCTAAATTACCCAAAGATATTATGGATCAATCAAAGGGGGAAAACAGACCTGACCGGCCTGACCTTGCAGCGATACAGAATTATTTCAGCATAGTAGATCCTGCCCTGGCTGCGGTACCATCTGATCGTTTGAAAGAGGCCTGGGTGCAAACCCGCCTTTTTCAGGAATCCTCTGTAAAGGAAAGCAATAACCTTTACTGGAGTACCGGTGGCTCAAATATGGGGGGAAGAACCAGGGCCATAATGTATGATCCAAACGAGGCTTCCGGGAATAAAGTTTGGGCAGGAGCAGTCACAGGTGGCTTATGGTATAATAACGATATTACCAACGATCTCAGCTCCTGGGTTCCGGTGGATGATTTCTGGCAAAATCTATCGGTAAGCTGCATTGTGAGCGATCCGAATAATACGCAGACATTTTATCTTGGTACAGGCGAAGCAGAAACCGCAAGGGTCATTTATCGTGAATCATCCGGAGTTGGAACGGGAATCATAAAATCTACCGATGGAGGCGAAAGCTGGGAATTCCTACCCTCAACCGAAACCTTCGATTATGTAACAGATTTACAGATCAGGGATGAAAATAAAACCAGCGTTATTTATGCCGGGGTGGCATCGGGGATATACAAAGGAGCTACACATCAAAGCGAGCCCTCCAATGGCCTGTTCAGGTCAGTAGATGGTGGCCTGAGCTGGGAACAGGTTCTGCCTGATATTCCCGGATTTGATGAACCATATGCCGTATCTGATATTAAGATACAGGGTGATGGCAGAATTTATGTTGGGTCAATGGAAACACCTGAACTGGAAGGAGGAGCAACAATTTTATATTCTGATGAAGGAACCAGTGGTACATGGACTGTTTATGAGGATGTAAAGTTATTGATTGAAAATCAAGGATATGAAAATATTCCGGGACGTGTAATTCTTGCTGTTGCACCTTCTGATCCCTCTATCGTTTTTGCACTTTTTGCTGTCGGATATGAGAATGGCTTTGTTTATTATAAAGGAAGGTATATTTACCGGACAAATGATCACGGCATGACCTGGAATCCGGTAAACCTCCCGGATTATGATTATGCAACACTTGCGTGGCATGCATTAATTGCCGGCGTGGATCCTGCAGACCCTGATCATTTTTATGTTGGCGGACTGGATGTTTGGTCTACTTCCAATGGTGGTAATTCATGGCTGCATCAATCAGATTGGGCGCTAATGTACTATGGCGGGGGTGATGATTATGTTCATGCCGACCAACATGTTCAACTCTATAAAGAGGGATCAGTTGAAGAAATGATCTTTGGCACTGACGGAGGCGTTTTCTATACTGCCAATGCTTCATCTTCCAACCCGGTTTTTGAAGAAAAAAACAACAACTTCAGCACCTTGCAATTTTATACCTGTGCCATTTCACCAGTTGCCGGAGATAATCAATATATCGGAGGATTACAGGACAATGGAACACTTTATTATCATGGCGACCCGCTTGATATTAATGATATGATCGACGGTGGTGACGGGGCAGGCTGCTTTTGGGATGCTGATGAACCGGAAATCTTTATTACTTCAGTTTATTATAACAGGTATACGGTATTTTTAAACGGTGACCCTTACCAGAGTGCAGGTGTATACAGCGGCACATTTATTTGCCCGGCCGATTACGATTACAGGGAAAATATCCTGTATGCCAATGCCTGCAGTTTCTTTGGTAACAATCCAGATAGACTTATGAGGGTGACCAATATTCCCTACAACCCATCCAATACGTTTATTTCTCTTGGCACTGGCTCCAATACTCCTTTTTCACATGTGAAATATTCGCTTAATTCACCGGAAAATTCCACAACTCTTTTTGTTGGGGGACAAAGCGGCCGCTTGTTTAAGGTTGAAAATGCACAGGCTACGCCTCAGGTGACTGAAATAACAGGTTCTGCCTTTCCGGCAGCATCTATATCATGTGTAGCCATAGGGGGTTCCGATGACACTCTTTTGGTTACTTTCTCAAATTATGGTGTTTCATCGGTTTGGCAAAGCTATGACGGAGGAAATGAATGGACAGAGATTGAAGGCAATTTGCCTGATATACCTGTTCGTTATGCCCTTTATCATCCCAATGATGCAAAGCAAGCAATGCTGGCAACTGAACTGGGAATATGGACCTGTAACCATCTTCACCTTGATAATCCGCAATGGTTTCCGGATGTGGAAGGAATGGCCAATGTAAGAATCGATATGATACAGCTCAGAGAATCGGATAATACTGTTTTGGCCGCCACACACGGCCGGGGATTATATACTTGCACCTGGGTGTCTGATCCATGGGTTTCTGTTCCTGAATATACGGGAATGGATATTGTAAGCGTTTGGCCAAACCCGGTAAGGGATATCTTAAACATTACGCTTGACCGGCAATCGGAAGCTGTTGAGCTTAGTATTTCAGATATGCAGGGCAGGCTTGTCAGTAAACAAACATTCGAAAATCCTCAGAATGTGATGACTTTTGATATGAGCGAACTGCCCACAGGAATGTATATTATAAAGCTTTCCGACGGTCAAAAATCAAGCAGCAGAAAGATTATTCATCAATAAAAAAAGGGCTTTTGAACCAATGTTCAAAAGCCCTTTTTAATTTCCATTAACAAATTAGTTTATAGATGTTTCTGTTACTGTTTTCGTTTCGACATTAATTGTCTTAACCATTTTTGTTTTAGGTGTATCAACAATCGTAAGTTCGTCGATCAGGTTCTGGGCTCCGGCCATTTTATCAATAATAAAAAGCACATACCTTATATCAACGTTGATGGTTCGCTGCAGTTCTGGTTCAAAGGTAATATCTCCGCTCATTGCCTCCCAGTTACCATCAAAGGCAATACCAATAAGCTCGCCTTTTCCGTTAATTACAGGACTTCCTGAGTTTCCTCCGGTAATATCATTGGTAGTGAGAAAGCAGACGATCATCCTTTCCTTGCCGTCAATCATTTCCCCGTAGCGACCGAAATCTTTATTTGCATACAGGATTTTCAGATCTTCTTCTACAAAGAATTCATCATTGCTCGCATCTTCTTTTTCCATCACCCCTGCAAGTGTTGTATAATAATCATAAAAAACAGCATCTGCTGCCACATAATCCTGCACTGAACCATAAGTCATTCTCATGCTTGAGTTGGCTTCAGGATAAAAAACCTTATCGGGGCTCATCTCACGCAGTCCGGCAATAAACAGGCGGTTATATTCTCCAATTTGTGCATTTGCCGTGCGGTATCCTCCCATCACCTGTCCCATCAAGCCCTGGAAGTCAGCTGCAAGTTTCAGCGCGGGATCTTTCGCAAGTGCTTTTTTCTTTGGCTTATCCAGAAATACATTGATCTGCTCTTCACTGTCAAAGATTGAATTATTGAACACATAATCTGCCAGGTAAACAAAATTACCATCAAAATCCTCCAGTAATTCAAGAAAATATTCAGGTTGTTTTTCAATAGGAACATTGGTATGATATACTTCCATCAAAGCTGCAAAAGCATCTTCATCGGCAGGAGCATAATAATTTTTAAAATGCTTTGCCATGCCATCTTTTAACTGGGCAATGGTTTCATCAATAATTTCATCATCAGCCTTTGAATTGTACAACTCAAGCAGCTGGCTATATTGGTTTGCATACTTCAGAATTTCAGGGGAATTAGCCGCCAGAGCCGTATATACAAGAAGAGGAAATTCACTGGTTAGAATAGCGTAGGAATCTTCAAAGTTTTTAAGAACATTGCCATATTTTTCTTTGGTTTCGGGAGATGAATCTGCCCAATTCTGGAATGCTTCTTCAATTACTTGTTTCTTTCCATAAACATTCAGACGCTTCAGGCCCCGCGTTTGGCCAATGAATAATTTCCATGCATTGGCCAGGCCGGCATATTTCGAAGCATATTGAATGCGCACTGCCTGATCCGCGTCCATATGTGCTTTCCATGCCTGTAATTGTGCATTAAATATTTCAATCAGTGTTGGAAGAAAAGCATCCAGTTTATATTCAATGCCAAAAGAGGTAAGAAAACGCTCAGTTCCACCCGGATATCCCCAGATCATGGCAAAATCACCTTCTTTGTAACCATCAAGTGAAATGGGAAGATGATGGGCAGGCTTGAGTGGAATGTTCTCTTTGGCATATTCTGCCGATTCTCCCTCGGGTCCGGTATAAACTCTGAAAATGGAAAAATCCCCTGTATGGCGGGGCCACATCCAATTGTCGGTATCACCACCATATTTTCCAATAGAAGAAGGTGGAGCGCCTACAAGGCGTATATCTTTATAAACCGTATATACAAAAAGATAAAACTCATTGCCACCGTAAAACGTTGATACTCTTGCAGCATATTTACCATCTTCTTCAGCACGCTTAGCCAAACGCGTTCTTATTTTCCTGACTTCAGCACTTCGCTCAGACTCGGTCAGTGTATCTGAAAGGAAAGGAATGATACTGTCAGTGACATCTTCCATCCTGACAAGAAAAGATGCTGCCATGCCCTCATTGGGTAGTTCTTCTTCCAGGCTCATTGCCCAGAAACCATCTTTCAAATAATCATGCTCAACAGTGCTGTGCGATTGTATTTTATTGTAACCACAATGATGGTTGGTAAACAACAATCCTTTATCGGAAACAATTTCTCCTGTGCAGAAAAACCCACCGACACCACCACCGGAAAGACCTACAATTGCATCTTTCAGGCTTGAATTATTTATGCTGTAAATTTCTTCTGCAGTGAGTTGTAATCCCATTTCCTGCATATCAACATAATTCAGTCTTTCAACAAACATCGGAAGCCACATTCCCTCATCAGGGGGCTCGTACGCCATGGTACTCCCGAACATCATTGCGATAAACAGTGCTAATAATACTTTCTTCATGATAACTAATTTAAATTTATAATTGAATTATTTTAATCCGGTAAATGCGGGTCCCTGCTTAAAAGTGATATCGACAGGGATATTTGAACTGTTAAGCCTGTCAAGGTCAGCCTGCAATTGAGGCGGAATCATGGCAGCAGCTTCTACCCAAGCTTTTGCTGCATCATAATCTCCATCGCCCTGCATGTAAATGATCTTTTGCATCAGGCTGATCATCGCTTCCTGCATTTTATCAAAATTAACAGTATAGGTTCCATCTTCATTGCGGGTAAACGCTTGTTGTTCTTCGAAATAGTTGAAACGCATCATATTTGCCTTACCATGAGAGCTGGCGGCTCCAAAACGGCTTGAGCGAAAAATGCCTGCGAAAAAAGTGATATAATTATCCATGACCTCTCCTTCGGTAAGCTCCCCCATTTCATATAACCTGGTAACCAGGTATAATCCCATGATATCAGCTTTCCCTTCTTCTATGGCTGAATATTGTTCCTTCAGTGCTTCCCTGGCTGTCCCCTTACCATTGAGGGTGTTTTTAATTCCCATGGCATGGCCTACTTCATGAAACATGGTATTTTCAAAAAACGCTGTAAATGTAATATGCTGGCGTTGAGAGGGATCTATTAACAGTTTAGAGATTGGTACAAGGATTTTGTCAAACTTAGCCTGCATGGCATTTTTAAGTTGCAGTTTTCTTGATCCATACCTGAGGTGCACTTCCTCGTCGTTGGGAAGGTTAATGGCAATGGTTTTACTGCCTGCGTTGCAGTCACCGGCATAAAAAATCACATCATAAGCATTCATATCTGCTTTGCTGCCGGGAACATCTTGTTTATACTCATCTTTCACCGGAAGGCCTTTCTGAAGGCCGGGCAGCATAGCTGAAAATTTCTCCAGTTTTTTACTCCAGTCAATGTCTTTAAGAAGAATAAAAGATTCGTATGCAGCCTTATACCCGAAAAGGGCATCTTCGTAATTTTCGATTGCACCGACTACAAAATCAATATTGGTGTTTTGCATTTCCATCCACGCAAAATCGCTTGGCTGATAATTATCTGTTAACAGAGCATCTGCACGCAACTCAAGGTATTTTTTCAAGTTCGGGTTTTCGGCAAGAGCTGCAGCTTTTTGCAATAACTCAGCAGCTTTATGTAGTTCGCAGGAATATGCATCATGGTACCACACAGATTTCAGGGAACCATTTTCATCCCTGCGGATCAAGGTGTACAGACTGGTCTTGTTGGCATCGTCGAAGGCCTCAAATTCATCTTTGCTCATGTCGGCGGGATAGAAATTTGCCCCTTTGGGTTTTTCGCTGATACCAGCAATAAATGGCTTGTTGTTATTGAGCCTGTCCCAGGGACCATAATTGATCCTTGCAAATTTTTTGGTTTTTTCATCAGTAATTCTTCCAAAGAAATCTGATTTTCCCCCTATGGCTTGTTTCAGGAATAAGCCATCCATAATACCGGCCACTTCATAAAATATTCCGATCATCTTTTTTTCTTTATCTGAGAGGTAGGAAAGATCTGTTGCCAGCTCAAAAGAAGTATAAATACCCAGGCGTTCGCTAACATACTCTCCGGAAACAGGATCCAGGGTAATTTCGGAAGGGATAATAGTTTGTTGATCACCCTGCAATTCGCAGCAGGTTTCCTGAACACAGGATGTTGTCAGCACGACAATTGCAATTACTAAGGTCGAAAAGAATGTTTTGATTTTCATGGCTGTATTTTAAAAGGTTTCTTAATGCTGCGAAAGTAAGAATATTTATAATATCTTCAGCCTTTAGGAGGTGTGGCTAACTTAATTGCTATCAGGTTTCGGGTACCGGGTACCAGATACCGGGGAAAGGACATTGTCCATTTGGCATTTTGCATTTTCCATTTTCTCCGGCCCCTTTTTCTCAAAGTTCCACAGTCTCACCGTCTCACCGTCTCATAGTCTCACATCAGCGGCACTTTGATTTTATCATCTTCAGAAATGCCTGAAATTACTTCAATGTGTATTCCGTCTGACAGTCCAAGTTCAACTATTCTTTTTTCAAACATCTGAGGTTCAGTTTCTACCTCGACAAAGGCAGTATCATCTTCAAACTGAATAAGGCTTTCAGGAACAGCCAGTACACTGTCAACCTTTGCAAGCACAATATCTGCATTGGCGCTGTAACCGGCCCTGATAAACTGGTCTTCCCGCAATACCACATCGGCCTTTATTTCAAACTGAATAGCCCCGTTTTCCTCGACACCCTTCGGCGAAATATGTTCCAGTATAGCCTCAAAAGTCAGATCTTCAATGGCACCGATTTGCAGAATGAGCGGCATCCCTTCGCTAATCTTACCAACCTCTGTTTCGTCAATCTTTCCCTCAAAGATCATTTTCCCCATGTCCGCAACTGTTGCTATGGTAGTCCCGGCATTGAATGTATTGCTTTCGATAACAGAATTCCCCTGTTCAACAGGTACATCCAGAACCATACCGTCAATGGTTGAACGGACAAGAGTATTGGTGGTTTTTCCCGAATCTTTGGTTTGTCCTTCCTGGATCAATTCCAGGTTATTCCTGGCAGAGGAAACCTCTTCAATGGCATTTTCATATGCCAGTTCATATTGTTCAAATTCTACTACAGGTATTACACCATCATTGAATAGTTCCTTCTGCCGGTCAAATTTTCTTTTTGCATTTGCAAGGGAAATTTCGGAGCGATTAACTCGGGATTCGGCATTATTCAGGCTTACCATATTCGGAATGATCTTGATCCTGGCGATTACATCACCCTGTTTTACCATCTGTCCGGCTTCAACAAAGATCTCTTCGATAATACCGGATACTTTTGGCGTAATATCGATTTCTTTCCTGGGGTTAATAGAACCGGTTGCAACAGTCTTTTTAACGATGTTGGGAACAATAAAAGCTGAAGTAGTTTCATAGACCACCGGGGTGTCTTTAGATTTACCATAAAGGTAATAGATGGTAAACCCAAAAATGCCTAAAATAATAAGGATGATAAAAATTCTGAAAAAGGTTTTCATATACTTTAAATTTTAAAATTATTCATTTCTTAATGCATCGATCGGCTTAATACTCACCGCTCTGTATGCCGGAATAAGGCCTGCCAATACACCGGATACCACCAGGATCTCCAATGCATATATTGCAAGTGTGAAGCTGACTTCAGGATTGGCAAACATATCGCTTTCTGCGCCTGTACTCACAAGCAGGTAATTTATCCCCTCTATAAGCCCAACTCCTAAAACCAATCCTATATATCCTGCAAGGGTTGTAAGAAATACAGACTCCATGATGATTTGGGTAATAATATTAAGGGGTGTGGCACCGATGGCACGCTGAATTCCAATTTCTTTGGTACGCTCTCTCACAATGATCAACATAATATTTGTGATGCCAATGACCCCGGCAAGCAATGTTCCAATCCCAACAATCCAGATCAATCCCCTGATTCCTGCAAACAAGGTTGTCATTTTCTTAAATTCATTCTCAAGGTTAAAGGATCCGACAGCTCTTTCATCGTCAGGATGAATAGTATGCAGCTGGCGAAGGAGTGTTTTGGCTTTTTCTTCTACTACAGAAACGGGGACATTGTCCTGCGAGGTGATAGAATAATAACCCACTATGTCGCCATAATTATATGTTTTTTGCAATGTGGTGAAGGGAAGGTAGATAATCTGATTTTCGTGTTCTCCCCTTCCCGGTTTTGTAGATTCAAAAATGCCAACCACTTTAAAATACACCCCCTGGATACGAAGATATTGGCCCAGCGGATCTTCATCTGCTGCAAACATTTCATTTTTCACACGCTCTCCGATCACGCAAATTTTCCTTTTATTGTTAATATCCAACTTATTGATAAACCTCCCGCTTTTCATGCCCACCGGGTCAATCAGATTATAGGCCGGGTAATCTCCCTGAATGCTAAAAGCTCCGGTACGCTCTGCCCTGACAACATTATTATCTCCATCGCCACCCCAGCCACGTATTCTTGGGCCGATATACTTTATTTCCGGTATATTCTTTATCAGGGCTTCGGTATCGCTGTTCCGAAAATTATAATACCGACCCCGTGAAAATCCTTTATATGGGATTGTGGTTCTCTGGGTCCAGACAAAAACGCTGTTGGTGGCCATGTCACCCAAATCCCTGTTAACCGCATTTTCCAATCCGGAACCGGAACCCATCATGATAACCAGCATAAAAATTCCCCAGAACACACCAAAAGCTGTAAAAAATGTCCTAAGTTTGTTTTTCTTCAGTGTGCTGAAGATCTCCTGCCATCTTTCTATATCAAAAATTTTCAAGCTTAAATAATTTAACAATTTAACAATATATCATTCATCCTTCAGTGCAATAACAGGTTTGACTGCAGCTGCTTTTCGTGCAGGAACAAAACCGGCCAGCGCACCGCAAAAGACAAGCAGAAGCGTTGCATAAACTGCTACCTGTATATTTACTTCCGGGTTAGCGAAATAATCTGTTTCCGGTAAAACTTTAGAGAGGAGCTCTAATAATCCTACACCAAGCACAAGGCCAATATATCCCGCGAATGAAGTAATCAGGATTGATTCCTGCAGGATCAGACTGATGATTGACATGGGGGAGGCACCCATCGCCTTCCTGATGCCGATCTCTTTGGTCCTTTCTTTTACAACGATCATCATAATATTGCTTACTCCAACAATCCCCGCTATAATAGTACCAATGCCAATAATCCAGATAAACAGGCGGATATTTGCAAAGAGATTCATGAGTGTGCGGTAATTTTCAATGCTGTTATATACGAATATTGCTCGTGGGTCAGCCGGGTCAAATTTCATTTTCTCCGACAGCTCATTTTTGATCAACTCTATCATTTCGAGGCTTTCATCAACACTGGCATCACCAAGGTTAAGAAGAATGCTTCTCACTTGATTTCCCATATTAAATACCCTTTGTGCAGTTGATAGTGGAATATATACCCTGCTGAGATCACGGTCACCACCCGGATCATCAAAACTACCAACCACCTTAAAGGGTATGCCGCTGACTTTTATATACTCACCAACCGGATCTACACCTTTAAAC
>JABMQZ010000119.1 GCA_013202965.1 Bacteroidota bacterium
GCGGAATGAAATTGGGTTAATACCTCGTGGGCTTGCCCCGAGGATAATCAATTTCAAAGATTTTTTTATTTATGATGAAAAAACGGATGAGTATACACCATACAATATTAAAATGCAAGATGAACATTGGAATTTATTTGATGATATAAATAAAAAAACGAAGCAATGACCGATAGAGCAAACATGTTGCATAAAGAAATAAATAATCCTTAATTTTGATAAAAACCTGTCCTAAAGATGGGGGGAATTATATATATCAATATCTTTCGTAGGACGGACATCATCCTCAAACGCAAGGAAAGATAGAACGTTATCACAGGACGATGAAGAATGTAATCAAGCTTGAAAAATACTATACTCCTGAGCAATTAAGCAGTAACATTGAAGCCTTTGTCGATTATTATAACAATCGCAGGTACCATGAATCACTCGATAATCTGACACCGGCAGATGTATACTTTAGCAGGTCTGAGGATATCCTGAAAACACGAAGGGAAACTAAAAGAAGAACTATTGAGATCAAGAGAAAGAAGTGCTACAAAAGGAGTTTAATTACAGTTTATCTTTGGAAAACGCATCCTAATTGATTATATTTGACAATAGAAAAGTGCACTTTAGCTTTTTAAGCAAAACAGTCCGAGTTTATTTAAGCCGAAATATTTAACCTAAAAAACAAACACAATGAAAACACAAAGGTTACTTTTAATTGTTGTGATCTTCTTGATTCTGTTGGTAGCAATGAATTTCATATTCTCTATAATGCGACCAAGCCAGAAACAAATTGAGTTCGGCAACACTGAAGCAAACGACACAGCCATCGTTGTAGAACGTGTAAAAAATTCTGAAGAAAGAGCTCGCATGGAAGCATACCTGGCGGAATACCAGAAAGGTCAAAAAGTAGTAAAAACCATAGTTGTTTCCTCTGGTGAAATCATCGACTGCATCGATCTCTACACCCAACCTGGTGTGCGGATGAACAAAATTGAAAAGAATGAAATCCAATTTGCTCCAACAACAAAGCCCGAGTCTGAGAAGATAGACTCAGGTGTACGAGTGACGGCAGTAAAAACTCCGGATATGCTGTTCATGTTAACCGGGGATTCCTGCCCAATAGGGGCAGTGCCTGTGCGTCGTTTGACAATGGAAACCCTGACCCGCTTCGAAACGCTGGACGATTTTTTTAGGAAAGGTCACGGTTATATACAGCCTCCTTGCGGAAGTGATGACACACCAGCCGGTCATGCTTATGCCCACGCAGCCCGCAGCGTAGCTAACTGGGGAGGCGAATCAGTCCTCAATGTCTGGAGCCCATATGTTGAGAAATCTAATGAGTTCAGCCTCTCTCAGATTTGGGTAGTACGAGGTTCCGGAAGTAATCGCGAAACAGTTGAAGCAGGGTGGCAGGTATACAAAGATTTGTACGGAGATTGGCGAGCCCACCTGTTTATCTATTTTACTCCAGATAATTATGGCAGCGGTGGTGGCTATAACCTGACTACCGGTGCGTTTGTACAGGTGAACAACACCGTGTATATCGGGGGAGGTTTCACCAATTACAGTTCGCTCGGCGGACAGCAATGGGAAATGAAACTATTGCTGTATAAAGACGGCACAAACGGCAGCTGGTGGCTACGCTACGGGGATACCTGGGTAGGTTATTGGCCGCGGAGCAGGTTTGATGCCAATGGATTGCGGGATCAGGCAGATAGAGTCGATTTTGGCGGGGAAATTGTAGACACCCGCACCGACAACCGACATACGCGGACCGATATGGGCAGCGGACATTGGCCATACGAGACGTTTGCCTATGCCGCCTATCAACGCAATATAAAATATGTGGATGTTTCAAATTATTACAGGAATACCACAGGACTATCCCCTTCCCACACCAACAATATGTGCTATGACATCGATCTTTACGAAACTACCGGATCCTGGGGTGTTTACTTCTACTTCGGGGGATCGGGTTATAACTCTCTCTGCCCATGATCAAGGTTATCCGGGAATTCGTGATAGTGTCGGGGGAAAAGTGAGTTTGTATAAACAGGCATGGTACCCCAAAAGGATTGTAGTATTAGGATCATTTATTGTATTGATGACACAGGTTTTTGTTTTTTTTGGTTGCTCGGAAGCCAACGACAGGATTACCACTCCTGCAGATTTCACTGGCTTCATTACACAGATCAAAACAACTGAAGACGGGAAAGGGATTGCAACTATTTTTGCAGAATCGCATGCTGACAAACTAGTGCATAGATATTTGATCGAGGTGACAAGCAATACTATGTTCTTTCAGTTGGATAAAAAAAGTTACCATCCCTCTGACATCAATGATCTACTGCTGCACGACCATATTCAGGTCTGGTTTTCAACGCCTGTAAAAAAACCACATCCAATTCGTGGAAGGGCCAAGCAAGTTGTTGTCATCAACCATAACTAAAGGATAGAGGTTTAACTTATGTATCCGGTTATTTATGATTTCGGTTCCTGGAAGATTCGTTCATACGACGCAGTACTCTGCCTGGCAATCGTTATTGGCATGCTCATGGTTTGGCGCGAAGCAAGGAAAGCTGGATACCCCGGAAGACGCATGGTATTATGTCTGGTTGGAACCGTGATCTGTGCAATACTCGGTGCGCGGATAAATGGATGGCTCTTCTGGTTTCATGGAAACATTGCCATGCTTAATTTGAATGTGATTTCAACCGGAAATGGAATGACAGCTTTCGGGGGTCTCGCCGGAGCTTTGGGCTTTGCCGCACTGTATTCATACTGGAATCACTGGAATGTTTTGAGACTTCTGGATATAGTTGCATTTACCCTTGCGTTGACCGAAGGTATCCAGCGAATAGGTTGTTTTCTTAACGGATGCTGCTACGGACGTGAAACCACAGGTTTCCTGGGGATTTATCTGCCCGATACTCTCGGACACTGGGCATACCGTTATCCATCCCAAATCATGACAGGGATCTTCTGCTTTGCGCTGTTTGTCTTTTTATGGAAACAACGTAGAAACAAACCGTTTGAAGGGTCGTTGATGCTTTACTACCTTGTGGTGTATAATGTAGGCCGGGTAGTAATCGATTTCCTTAGAGGCGATGAACCGGTTGTACTTGGGTTTTTGACGGCGCATCAACTGACAGCCGCAGCTATTGCATCGATCGCTGCAATTGTACTATATTATAAGCTCAAACTACGAATGAAGACATTGAGACCTGTTGAATTAGATGACAATGTTGAGTCGTAATTTAGAAAAAATGATTTTCAGATAGTACACAGGCTTTGTGTTGCACTGGCTGTTAAAAGACTCTTACTTCCAACCTTTGCACAAGTATGTGTTCCGTAATGAACATGTTTTCCGAAGTATTTACTACGGCATTTCTTCTGTGATTAAACTTTATTCTATTTCAAGTGTTAATGTCTTTATTATAAATGCTTATTACTTGGCAACTTTTAAATGAAGCATTAGTCTATTAGTTTTTAACGAATAGAATAAACATGAAAAGGACCGTATTGACAATAATGAGCTTCGTCTTTGTATTTGGTTTAGTAAAGATGAATGCCCAGGATGATTTTGAATCTCCTGAGATGATCTCCACAGCCATTTATCACGATGTGGTTGGCCCGCTGAAAGACTTCCCTGCAATGACGCCGGAAGAGCATGCCGAAATGGATTTACGCGAGGCCAGGATGAAGCGGAACCAGGAACTTAAAGTAAGGAATTATCCCTATTGGGAAGAAACAAGGCCTGCAAAGCCTGATGCAGGCTTGCAAACTGAGATGGGCACCCGGAAGAGCCTGAACGGGATCCTGCAGAATTGGGAAGGGCAATATTCTTATTCTTACCCCCCTGACTGCAATGGAACTGCAGGGCCGAACCATTATATGCAGACCATCAATGTGAAATATACCATTTATGATAAAGTAGGTACCCTCTTGGCCGGCCCGACAAACCTGAATACGCTTTTTTCGGGGGTTCCGGGAGCCAACAACAATGATGGTGATCCGGTTATTCTTTTTGATGAGCAGGCCCAGCGCTGGATGGTTGCCGAATTTTCAGGTGTCTATAGTAATCCTGACTATATGTTGATCGCTGTATCTCAAACAGACGACCCTACCGGATTATGGGACAGGTGGTCATTTGTGATGAACGGCTTCCCGGATTATATGAAATTCGGTGTGTGGCGTGATGGATATTATATGGGAACCAATACTTATTCAGGCAATGATATTTATGTTTTTGAAAGAGATGTGATGATCGCCGGAGGCGCCAGTCCGCAGATGGTGCAGTTCAACAACCCTTACAGGCCCAACAGTGGTTTCCATTGCGTATTGCCATTGGATAATGATGCGGCTTTTTCACCTGTAGGTACTCCCGGTGGCTTTATTACCATCAATGATAATGCCTGGGGCGGAAGCACACAGGATCAGCTGTGGATCTACGAACTGGATGTTAATTGGGCAGTACCCTCAAGCTCCACCTTTGCTCGTGTGCAACAACTTGATGTAGAAGCCTTCGATAGCTATTTTGGCCCGAATTGGGATAATATTGCGCAACCCGGGACCGCACAAAAACTGGATGCAATCAACCAGATCCTCATGCACCGGGCACAATACAGGAATTTTTCAGGCTCACAACATATTGTATGTAATCATACGATTGATGTTGACAATACCGATCATGGCGGGATCCGTTGGTATGAACTGGAACACGATGGCACTGAATGGACCATCCGTCAGTTTGGTACCTATGCACCTGATGGCGACAGCCGGTGGATGGGCAGTATGGCGATGAATGCTGCTCATGAAATTGCCATTGGATATTCTGTATCAAGCAGTTCTACTTATCCAAGTATCCGCTACGCTGGACAATCGGCTTCGGAAAATGCCAATGCTTCAGGAATACTGGATATTGCTGAAGTTTCAATTATTGAAGGAACTGCTTCTCAAACCGGCTACAATAGATGGGGCGATTATTCCAACCTGGCTGTTGATCCGGTTGATGACCATACTTTCTGGTTTACTACTGAGTATAATCTGAATGGTTCTATGAAGGGAACCCGGGTTGCCTCATTTGAGTTTGCCACGGTACCGCTTGTCGATTTTGTGGCAGATAATTTAACTCCAGGTACCACAGATACAGTGGCTTTCACCGATCTTTCTACAGGCTCACCCATATTCTGGTCATGGACTTTTACACCTTCTACCATCACCTATCTGAATGGAACCTCTTTTTCCTCACAAAACCCTGATGTAAGGTTTGATGCTCAGGGATTTTACACCGTCGAATTAATAGCTACCAATAGTATTGGGCCAGGAACAGAAACCAAGATAGACTATATTAATGCAGGCGAAGGAATGGCTGTTATTGCAACAGCTGATCCTGATGAAATTTGCGCCGGGGATTGGAGCCAACTGAATGCTGCCCCTACAGGAGGATCTGGTACTTATACCTATAGCTGGACTTCTGATCCTGCCGGCTTTGCCTCAACAATACAGGATCCTGTGGCCATGCCAGTGGTAAATACTTTATACATGGTCGAGGTTTTTGATGGCAGCCTGACTGCCAACGGAGAGGTAACAGTTACGGTCAACCCATTGCCGGTGATCACACTTGGCGATTGGCCGGAGATGCTTTGCAATGTCGGAGTGCCTCCCGTACAGCTTACAGCACTTCCGGAGGGGGGCATCTACAGCGGAACAGGAGTTTCTGCTACAGGATTGTTTATTACCAGTATAGCAGAATTAGGCTGGAATGTGATCACTTACACTTATGAAGATGCCAATGGCTGTGTGAACGCTGCGCAGGATTCAATTTATGTTGATGATTGTGTGGGGATTGCTGAAATGCCTGTGGATGAAAGTGCAGTAAACATCTATCCGAATCCGAGTATGGGCTCCTTTACCCTGGAAAGCGAATATATGATCGATAAGATCGAAATTATCGACCAGAATGGTAAAATGGTGATGATGAGGAAGATCAACGGAACCAGCACTGCTATCTCCGCCCTTCGTAGCAAAGGCTTGTATTTTGTGCGTGTTTATTCCATAGGACAGGATGCGAAAACGACGGTTGTGAATAAGGAGATCATCATTAGGTAAAAGATTATGCTTATATTCCCCCCTGTACTCGGAGTGTACTGAAAAATCAGAGTGAATATATAATTAACACTTAAACTTATAATATATGAAAAAAATCACAATTTTACTTGCAATTCTTGCAATGCCATTTATGATGATGGCACAGGGGAATGACAAACCCAATATCCTTGTAATTTGGGGTGATGACATCGGACAATCTAACATCAGTGCCTATACCATGGGGCTGGTTGGATACCAAACACCAAACATCGACCGTATTGCTGACGAAGGAATGATCTTCACCGATTATTATTCTGAGCAAAGTTGCACTGCCGGCCGTTCGTCTTTTATTATGGGACAAAGTGTTTTTCGTACCGGCTTAAGTAAAGTAGGTTTGCCAGGTGCTAAAGAAGGTATTTCTGAAGAAGACCCTACTATTGCCGAATTGTTAAAACCACTTGGCTACAGAACAGGCCAGTTTGGTAAAAACCACCTGGGCGATAGAGACGAACATCTACCTACCAACCACGGCTTTGATGAATTCTATGGAAACCTGTACCACTTAAATGCAGAAGAAGAACCTGAATTACCGGATTATCCGGATCCTGAACAATATCCGGATTTCGCAAAGAAATATGGTCCACGTGGCGTTATACATTCTTATGCTAACGGTAGCATTGAAGATACCGGACCATTGACTAAAAAAAGGATGGAAACTATTGATGACGAATCCATTGCTGCCGCTGAAAAATTTATCAGAGATGCTGTTAAGTCTGGCGAACCATTTTTTGTTTGGTGGAACGGAACAAGAATGCACTTTCGTACGCATGTAAAAGCTGAACATAGAGGAATTTCCGGACAAGATGAATATGCCGATGGTATGGTTGAACACGATATGCATGTTGGTCAATTATTGGATCTTTTAGATGAGTTAGGCATTGCTGATAATACTATCGTGCAATTTGGTACAGATAATGGCCCCCATAAAAACACCTGGCCTGACGCTGGTTTAAACTCCTTTAGAGGAGAAAAAAACACTAACTGGGAAGGTGGTTGGAGAACACCTTCTATGGTCCGTTGGCCGGGGCATATTGAAGAAGGCTCTGTTTCCAATGGAATTATCTCTGGTATGGATTGGTTGCCAACTTTCCTGGCTGCTGCAGGACAAGATGATATTAAAGAAAAACTTTTAGAAGGATATACAATCGGTGACAAAACTTATAAGGTTCATTTGGATGGGTACAATTTACTTCCCCTTCTTGTAGGTGAAGTTGAAGAAAGCCCACGACATGAGATTTTTTATTTTTCTGATGATGGAGATTTAACGGCATTAAGATACGATGACTGGAAGATTATTTTTATGGAGCAAAGAGCTGATGGTACCATGTTAGTCTGGGCAAACCCATTCACCCCATTGAGAGTGCCGCTTATTTATAATTTAAGAAGAGATCCGTATGAGTTTGCAACAATTACTTCTAATACATATTACGACTGGCAATTAAATCATGTGTTTTTATTAATACCTGCGCAAGATATTGTGGGTGAATTTTTAATGACATTTAAAGATTACCCTCCACGTATGAAAGCGGCAAGTTTCAGCCTTGATAAGGTGATGAAGAAACTATCCACACCAGCAAGTCATTAATAAAACAAAAAGACCGGGTAGTGAAAATTATCCGGTCTTTTTTGAAATAAGTAATATGAGGAAAACAATCAGTATTTTAGGACTTAGTATCTTAATAATTGTTTTTGTGTCATGTATATCGGGTACAAAAAGCGACAGTCAAGATGCAAATCATATAATTGAAAATGCAGATCCTTTGCCCTCATGGAATGAAGGAGTAAGCAAAACCGCCATCATTAATTATGTGAATGATGTAACAAATACAGAAAGCAGCAACTTTATTGCCATCCCTGACCGTATTGCTGCTTTCGACAATGATGGTAACCTTTGGTCTGAACAACCCATGTATTTCCAGTTATTTTTTGCTATTGACAGAATAAAGGCATTGGCTCCACAGCATCCGGAATGGAAAACAGAACAACCATTTAAAGCGGTATTAGAAAATGATATGAAAGAGTTGGCCAAGCAGGGTGAGCATGGAATTTTAAAATTGGTTATGGCATCACATGCAGGCAATACAACCGATGAATTTGAAGCAATTGTAAAAGAATGGTTAGCGACTTCAAAACATCCAAGATTTAATAGGCCTTTTACTGATTTGGTATATCAGCCAATGCTGGAACTCGTCAAATATTTACAAGTAAATAATTTTAAAACCTTTATCGTTTCCGGTGGAGGAGTAGAATTTATGCGCCCCTGGGTAGAAGATGCATATGGAATTTCTCGTGATCAAGTGATAGGAAGTAGTATTAAAACTGAATATGATTACAATAGCGGGAATCCTGTAATTAGAAGGTTACCAGAAATTGATTTTATTGATGATAAAGAAGGAAAGCCTGAAGGTATAAATAAATTTATTGGTCGCAAACCTGTTTTTGCATCGGGAAATTCTGATGGAGATTTGCAAATGCTGCGATGGGCAGCGTCAAATAACTTAAAAAGTTTTATGCTTTATGTTCATCATACTGATTCTATAAGAGAATGGGCTTATGATAGAGAATCTCATATTGGCCGTTTGGATATAGGATTGGATGAAGCAAATGAAAAAGGATGGACAGTAATTGATATGAAAAAGGATTGGAAAGTTATATATCCATTTGCATTAACAGGAAAATAAGCAACGAAACACCAACTTTTTAACTTCTTTCTTATCTTTGCAGCATAAAAATTTAGCTTATGAAAAAATTATTGATCGTGCTTTTTGCATTCATGATCCCGCTTTTTTATTCATGCGAAAAAGCAGATGAGATCCTTGAAAACCTGGGACTCACCGATGCTGAGATCATAGGTGGGCTTAAAGAAGCCCTTAGCATCGGAACAGATACCGCTGTTAGCATTGTTTCTAAGGTAGACGGGTATTATATGGATGAGATCATCAAGATACTTCTTCCCCCGGAAGCTGACATTATCGTTGACAACCTGGATAATCCTGTTTTACAGGGCCTGGGCCTCGATCTTCTTGTGGAGGATGTCATTCTCAAGATCAACAGGGCAGCCGAAGATGCTGCTACGGAAGCCACACCCATTTTCTGGGATGCCATTATTAGTATGACCATCACCGATGGCTATAATATTTTGCATGGTGAAGATACTGCTGCTACACATTACCTTCGGGAAAACACTTTTGCAGATCTTCATACGCTCTTTACTCCAAAACTGCAAAGCTCACTCGATAAAGAGATCGTGGCCGGGGTCTCAGCCCAGGAAACCTGGAATACCTTAACCGGACAGTACAATACCGTTGCCAATTCCATCGTAGGACAGTTGGCCGGGCTGGAACCGGTAAATACTGATCTTGGCGACTGGGTGACTACCAAAGCCCTGGATGGATTATTTGTAAAGATCGCAGATGAGGAAAAAGCCATCAGGGAAGATCCGTTGGCCAGGGTTACCGATTTGCTCAGAAGAGTATTCGGATCACTGGGGTGAGGATGAGGAATAGAGGATAACGAATATCGAATATCGAATATCGAATAACGAATAACGAATAACGAATGGCGAATGGCGAATGTGGATGTAGAAGCTATATTCAAACACTCTCCACTTTCACTCGGCACCAGGAACTCGGCACTCGGCACTCGGAACTCTGATTGATCTGCTTGCAGATCAGTAGTCCATGAATTCCCTGAACAACACCTGCAGATATGCTTTCCCTTCAGTAATCAGGCTGTCCTTTTGAGCATCAGGAACCTCGAGCTGAGTAAATCCGAGATTTTTATCCCAAACAAAGTGACCATGAGGACGGATCCATCCAAGCCCGTTGGTGGCTTCATAAAAAGCGAACTCCGGAGAATAGGGGTTGAACAGGTCCCTGCTCCAGAAAAAACCATCAGCCTTCATGCTAAATTGTTTGAGCAGGGTATGCGGGATATCAACCTGTGACGATAAGTGTTCGACCTTTGACCCCCTGAATTCTTCTTTGATCACATTCCCGTACAACAGCATGGGTATATGTCTGTACTCTGGTGAGGTAACATGCCAGTGGCGGTAGGAATTATGGCTGTGATCTGCAACAATAATAAAAAGTGTGCTGTCGTACCAGCTGCTTTGGGAGGCTTGGCTGAAGTATTCACCAAGGCAGTGATCGGTATAGTATGCTGAATTGATGAATTCATTTTCAGACCCACCCCAGTCAAGGGCCTTTTCCATGGGTTGGTCATAAGGTGAATGTGTGCTCAGGCTGAAAACCACTGAAAAGAAAGGTTGCGCCATCCGGTCCAGTTCGCCAAGCTGAAAATCATAAACATATTCATCATGTACCCCAAGCTTTCCCCTGGGAAGAGAATCAGGGAAATCATATATTTCCATGATATGTTCGAAGCCAGCTATGCTGATGTATGATTTGATCCCTCCATACATCAGATGCCCTCCAAAATAGAAGGACGAGTGATATCCTGCATCCTTCAGTATTTCTGTTAAGCTTGGAAGCCTGACAACCTTATCCAGGTTATGTGTAATGGCGGTGATAGGTGTTGCAGGAAATCCACCGAATATAGCTGACATGACCTGCTCCGACCGATTGCCGCTGGCATAGCATTGGGTAAATAATATGCCCTCATCTGCCAGTTTTTCAAATTCAGGGGTAATCCCTTCTTCACCACCCAATGAATGGATCAGGTCTGCTGACCAGCTTTCCATCAAAAGGATCACAACATTAGGCCTGCGTGTATTTAAAACCTGGATGCTGGTGTCTTTTTCAACATAATGGATCTGTTTTACCATCTTTAATGCCTTCTCATCATCGAAAAACTGGTATGGGTTTTCATTCATAAAACGGTAATTCTCCATCATGCTGAAAGTAAAGCTATAGCCTGAATTCACTGCTGACAGGTTTAGTATGTTGTAATTTGAATAATAAGGCTGGCTTTGAGTAATGGGAATCTCCTGCATTCCACCACGAATCCCAAGGAAAAGAGAGGGTGGTATTATGACAAGGAAAAGCAGGCTTATTAAATAATTGCGTTTGATTTTTGTGTATTTCAGCAAGAAAAATCGATTGTAGACTATATTGCTTAGCAATACCAACACAAGGAAAATCAAAACAAGCACAATGAACTTTCCTGTTGATGCCGAATTGTATACTTCATCAGGATGGGACAGATAATGCAGAGCTTTATAATGCAGCTTGGTTTTCCACTCTCCATAAATACCCAGTTCTGCAACGCAGACAAGAGTGTATGCAATAATGATCCCTGCAGTGTAAACACGATTGGCAATATCAAGGAACCTGGCATTGAAAACAGACTGGATAAGCAGTAGCAAAAATGGGATGAGCAAAATATAAGAAGCCGTTGAAATATCCAGCCGCAATGCATGCCAGAACCCGGCCATTACTTCACCAAATCCTGGTTCTTCCATGGCTACAAGCCCTGAATAATATATGAGAAACACGGCTCTGTTCAGGGCAAAGAACAGCATCCAGAAAATAAACTGCCTGATGATGGATGAGAAGATCTTAAACAATATGTGCATTTTAATAATCGGCAAAGGTAAGCATTTGAGAAAAAGTGACCGTCAAGACTTCAAGAGGGGAAGAGGGGGAAGAGGATGTTGAATTTTGGATTTTGGAAACACCTCACCCCCCGACCCCCTCTCCTGAAGGAGATGGGGAGATGAAGCCTCTAAGTTGCTTAGTCACTCAATCTTCTCCCGGTACCCGGTATCTGGCCCCCGGCCCCTTGCGTTTGTAAAATAAATCTACCTTTGTCGATATTCATACTATTGAAAAAGATTATATTTACATTTCCTGAATTCATCATTTATTTTTTAAGTATTTGATAATTAGTTGTTTTAAGAAGCTGAATAAAAATTTTATACATCATGATAAAGAAAGTCCTTGTGGCGAACAGGGGAGAAATTGCGATCAGGGTAATGCGTTCATGCAGGGAAATGGGGATTACCTCCGTGGCCGTGTTTTCAGAAGCTGACCGTGCTGCCATGCATGTGCGTTATGCCGATGAAGCATATTTCATTGGTCCTTCACCATCAAGCGAAAGCTATTTGGTGATTGATAAGATCATAGATGCGGCCAGGCAGTCGGGAGCTGACGCCATTCACCCGGGATATGGTTTCTTGTCTGAGAATGCTGATTTTGCGGAACGTTGTAAAAAGGAAGGAATCATTTTTATCGGGCCTTCATCTTTTGCCATAAATACAATGGGTGACAAGCTCACGGCCAGAAAAACCATGGTGGAAGCCGGTATTCCGGTCGTGCCCGGGAGCGACCTGATCACTGACGAGAAAGATGCAGTTAAAAAAGCCAAAGAGATCGGACTGCCGGTAATGGTAAAAGCTTCTGCAGGAGGTGGCGGTAAGGGCATGCGTCTGGTAAACAAGGAGAAAGATATAGTGAGTTCAATCAGGGCAGCGCAGTCCGAAGCAAGGGCAGCTTTCGGTGATGACGCCATATACATCGAAAAGTATATTGAGTCACCTCATCATATAGAGTTCCAGATACTGGGTGATCAGCATGGCAATGTCATACACCTTTTTGAAAGGGAATGTTCTGTGCAGCGCAGGCACCAGAAAGTTGTGGAGGAAACACCCTCTCCACTGATGAATCCGGAGATCAGGGAAGAAATGGGCAATGTTGCTGTTGCCGCGGCGAAAGCGGTAAACTACAGTGGCGCCGGAACCATCGAATTCATTGTGGATGACAAGTTGAACTATTATTTTCTGGAAATGAATACCCGTCTGCAGGTAGAACATCCCATCACGGAAAGGGTAGTAGGGGTGGACCTGGTGAAGGAGCAGATCAATATTGCCAATGGCTTTGAACTGGAATTGAAACAGGATGAACTGCGTCAGCATGGCCACGCCATTGAATGCAGAATATATGCTGAAGATCCTGAGAAGAATTTTATGCCAAGCCCCGGGGTGATCCGGCATATCACAGAACCTCTCGGACTTGGTGTCCGTCACGATGGCTATGTTTATGAAGGTTATGAGATCCCCATACATTACGACCCAATGATCTCCAAGCTGGTGGTCTGGGCGAAAACCAGGGAAGAAGCAATTGCCAGAATGAAAAGAGCATTGTTTGCATATAAAATTACCGGGGTGAAAACATCTATCCCCTTCCTGGAAAGGATCATGGAAACCCCCGATTTTATGAAGGGAAAGTACAATACTCATTTTATTGAAAAGAACAGCGATTTTCTGATGTTCCCGAAAAAACATGATAAAAAAATCGAAGATGTGGCCATCATTGCTGCATACATCGATTATCTTGACAGTCTTGAGAACCTCCAGGCAAGTGTGTGTTCCGGAAATGGAAAAAATAACTGGAAGAATTGTCAACGCCGTCTCAGTTTTAATCGCTTATAAGTAGTATTCGTAAAACATCAATTTATGTCGACCGAAATTAAAATCAACGACCGAACGGCACTGGTAGAGGTTCTCAGCAGAGAAGGCAACAAAGTCAGGATAAGCATCGACGGTAAAAAGTATGATGCTGATGTTGTTATGGTGGAAGAAGGAGTGTATTCAATATTGCTCGATAACAAATCGCACAACATAGAACTTATCCGAAGCGGGAATAAGGGCTACGAGCTAAACACCTACTCGAAATCATACGATATTGAGATTATTGATGCCGAAACAAAATACCTGAAAAGTCGTCGGAGTGATGATTCACAAGAAGAAGCAGTGATCTCATCTCCTATGCCGGGAAAAGTGGTAAAAATTCTGGTTAAGGTAGGAGATCAGGTGAAGGCGGGTGATACGGTTGTTATTGTTTCCGCCATGAAAATGGAGAGTGAATACAAGGTGAAGAAAGACCGGATAATTAAAGAGATCAAAGTGAAAGAAGGTGACACCATAAAGGCAAACCAGCCTTTGGTGGTCATTGAATAGTGATTAGGATTTAACATATTAAACAATTCTTAAGAACATAATTCATGTCGATAAAAGAGAAATTTCAGGAGTTTGAGGAACGTAATGAAAAGGCAGAACTGGGAGGGGGAAAGGAACGTATTGAGCGGCAGCATAAAGCCGGAAGAAAAACTGCCCGTGAAAGAATAGCGGACCTGCTGGATCACGGTACTTTTGTTGAGATTGACAAATTTATGACCCATCGCTGTAATGATTTCGGGATGGAGAAAAACAAGATACCCGGTGATGGTGTAGTCTGTGGCTATGGGAAGATTGATGGCCGCCTGATGTATGTTTTTGCGCAGGATTTCACAGTTTTTGGCGGAACTCTTAGCCGGGCCAATGCCGATAAGGTTGTGAAATTGATGGACCTGGCCATGAAGATGGGAGCACCTGTAATAGGATTGAACGACTCCGGTGGTGCAAGAATACAGGAGGGCGTGGAAAGCCTCGGTGGCTATGCCGATATTTTTTACCGGAATGTGATGGCTTCAGGGGTAATTCCCCAGATATCTGCCATTCTTGGTCCTTGCGCCGGAGGTGCAGTGTATTCCCCTGCAATGACCGACTTTATATACATGGTTAAAGAATCCAGTTATATGTTTGTAACCGGTCCGGATGTGATCAAGACCGTGACACATGAGGAAGTGACCAAAGAAGAACTTGGCGGTGCAGTCACCCATAATTCAAAGAGTGGTGTGGCCCACCTGATGGCCGATAATGACGAGCAAGCCATGATGATGATCAGGGAAATGATGGGTTTCCTGCCACTTAACAATATGGAAGATCCTCCCATACGCGTATGCACCGATGACATACACAGGGAAGATGAAAAATTGCAGGATATCGTACCTGATGATCCCAATAAGCCTTATGATATGAAGGATATTATTGAAACGGTTGTAGACAACAACAATTTCTTTGAGATCCAATGCCAATATGCACAGAATATTATCATCGGTTTTGCCCGTATGGCAGGCAGGCCGGTAGGGATAGTGGCAAACCAACCGGCACATCTTGCCGGCGCTCTTGATATAAATTCATCTACCAAGGCAGCGCGCTTTGTGCGTTTTTGTGATGCGTTCAGCATTCCCTTGATCACCTTTGAAGATGTACCCGGATTTCTCCCGGGAACAGCACAGGAGTTCGGTGGGATCATCAAGCATGGGGCGAAACTTCTGTACGCATTTTCTGAAGCTACAGTTCCCAAGATTACCATCATTACAAGAAAAGCTTATGGCGGAGCCTATGATGTGATGTCAAGCAAACATATCGGTGCCGATGTGAACTTTGCCTATCCCTCGGCAGAGATTGCCGTGATGGGTGCCGACGGGGCGGTGAATATCATCTTCCGCGATAAGCTGAACGATGAAGAAAAGAAAAAGGCGGTTGAAGATTACCGAAAGACATTTGCAAGTCCATACAAGGCTGCGGAACTGGGATATATTGATGAGATCATCTATCCTAAGCAAACCAGGTTTAAGATTATCCAGGCACTGGAGATGACACAGACCAAGAGTAAAAGTAATCCTCCTAAAAAACATGGAAATATTCCCCTGTAAGGAGGTGTTGGACACTAGCCACTGCTTGCTAGTTACTTCGTACGCCGAAGCTTTAGCATAGGTGTACTAGTTACTAGTCACTCGGAACCAGGCACTCCTCACTCTTCTTTACTGATCTCATGCATAACGCTTTCCAGGGTGCCGGTTATTTCTGAAACATATTGGCCGATAGACGAAATATCTTTCTGCTCCTGGGCCAGCGTTTCCAGTTTCCTTATGTCAAGCTGAAGACCATTGATCTGAAACAGGTCAATACTGGATTTCAATTTATGGGCATAGAACCTGACCTCATCATAGTTTTTATTGCTGAAGTTGTCGTTCATAGCCTGGAGCATAAGTGGTGTTTCATTCAGGAAAATATTTATCATATTCCCCAACTGTTGCTGGTCATTTCCCAGAAACAACTTGATCTGGCTTAGGTTATATAATTTGCCTTTCATTATACTTGGTTTTGCCACTTGTTGTTGATTAAAGTTCATTTTCTTTGATCATACGATAAATGGTAGATTTACCGATGTCAAGCTTGCTTGCTACCTTCACTACATTGTTGTCAAACTTTTCAAGATAATGCCTGAGAATTTTTTTTGTATACCCCGACAAAGTGTCTTCGTTGTTCAGCAGATCTGTTAAAAGATTGGTTTTGGTAAATGAAATATTATCTGCTTCAATGACCTTATTATTTGACATTACTGCTGCTAACTCAATAATGGCTTTTAATTCCCTTACATTTCCAGGGTATGCGTGATTCATTAGTTTTTCTTTTGCTTTGGGACTGATCGACTTCATCTCAAGCTTGTTTTCACTGCAGAATTCATCGAGAAAATACCTGGCCAGAATGAGAATGTCATTGCCCCTGTACCTGAGCGGAGGCAGTAAAATAGATAATCCCAGCAATCTGTAATAAAGGTCTTCCCTGAAATTTCCCTTCCTGACTTCCTCTGCAAGGTCTTTATTGGTGGCTACAATGATTCTGGCATCAAATTGTATGGTATTATTCCCTCCTACTCTTGTCAGTTCTTTCTCCTGGATCACCCTTAAAAGCTTGGATTGCATATTTGGGTCCATATCAGCGATTTCGTCCAGGAAAATGCTTCCCTTGTTGGCAAGTTCAAATTTTCCGGTTTTACGGGAATTGGCTCCGGTAAATGCCCCTTTTTCATATCCAAAAAACTCACTTTCGATAAGCTCATTGGGTATGGCACTTACATTGATGGCAATAAAAGGATGCGGTTTCCGGGATGAATTATAATGGATGGCCTTGGCCACCAGATCTTTTCCTGTTCCTGTTTCGCCAATCAGAGAAACTGCAATGTTTGTCTGTGTGGCTTTCTCGATAAGTTTAAATAATTGGTGAATGACAGGGCTGTTACCTCTTATTACGTTTTCAAATTCGTATTTTTTACCAATTTCGTTTTTCAACTCATCAATTTCCTGCTTCAATTGCAAGTTCTCACGAATTTTTTTCAGGGTGTTCCATATCCTGTCTTTCGTATTCTCGTCCTTCACGAAATAATCATATGCACCTTCTTTCAGAAGTGATACCGCCGTGGTAATATCCTCCTGGCCAGACACAATAAGAACCGGAATGCCGGGATTGAACTCTTTGATCTTTTGGAGTACTTCAAGGCCAAGCATACCGGGCAAACTATAATCAAGGGAAATTAAATCAGGATTCTGGTGGAGGTTGTCAATACACTCCTTACCGGTGGTAAACAATAATACTTTATTATCAGGATTCAACGCTAAATGATAGCGTAACATATCCCCATAAAGCTTATTGTCTTCAACAATAAACACCTTTAAAGATTCCATCATGTTGGTTTTGCCGCAATAAAGATACGGCTTATAGTTCTATTAAACAATATTTATACTCCTGAGCAGCATGACAATGTTTTCAAACTGCCAGATATATTCAATAGCATCATACGTATTATTAGGATTTTAAGTTACAGCAAACCAGCTTTATATTTATCTCCGCAACCTGAACAAAAGACTTTTATGCTTGTTCTTTAACATGTGGCAAAAACATATTACTTTTGCCGACATAAATAAGTCAGATATGCTAAGAGGATTTCAAATCATTGGGAAGCTAACAGGGTTTCTGCTAAAATTCATCCTGTTTTTTATGATTGCGGTATTTTTTGTAATTACAGTGGAATACCTGATCAGTCCTGTTTATATCTTTCCTGAGCCAAAACCTTTTTCAGGTGACGAATTGTTTAACCCATACGAAAATACTGATAGCAACTTCTGGCGCAAAGGTAACTTCCAGATCCAGTCAGAGTCCTGGTTTGGGATCACAGACGGCAGAAAAAATACCAATGAGGCCATCGACAGTATTTATGCTTTGCTGAATTATGACATCATAGCAACATCAGATTATCAGAAGATCAACAGGCATGGATCTGAGCGGGAAACGTATATTCCTGTATATGAGCATGGATACGGCATTCATAAAAACCACCATGTGATAATTGGTGCTGAAAAGGTGATCTGGACAGATTATCCCGTCTTTCAAACCATTCACCATAAGCAGCACATGGTGAACATTCTGCATGGCAGCAGTGAACTTACATTTATCGCCCACCCGAAACTCAGGCATGGCTGGGAGCCTGAAGACATGACGTGGCTTACGAATTACGATGGCATAGAAGTGCTGAATGGATACCGTGTTTCTATCGAACATTGGGATGCAGCCCTGTCTGCCGGGAAAAATATGAGAATACTTTCTGACGACGATGCCCATGATATTTCCAATAGAAATGAAGTGGGCAGATATTGTACCTTCATTTATTCTCCATCCATGCATGGTGACAGTATTGTTTCGGCCATGCAAGCCGGTCGTATGTTCGGTGCAGATATTTACCGGGTATGGGATGAACCCATGGATGAAAAAATTGCAAAAGCGCGTACACTTCCCAAACTAACAGGGGTTAAATTGGATGGAGATACACTCACCCTTACACTGAATAAGATTGCTGCGAAAATCAGCTTCATTGGCCAGGGCGGAACACCCCTTGATTCATTGATGAATGTTAAAGAAGCCCGCTATGTAATTAAAGAAAGTGATACTTATGTCCGTACTGAGATACTTTTCCCCAACAGAACTGCTTATTACCTCAATCCTGTGATCCGCTACGGAGGCGGAGATCCCTGGGCACATGAAATGGCACAAATCGATATAACCCGGACATGGGTGCTGAGGATTGTTGGCTTTGCTACGCTTATATTCATTTTAGTGAATATTTATTACCTTCGGAGACGAATTATTAACCGACGTCACCGCTGATATGCACAGAGACAGGCAGATCCAAAGGGCCATGATCATACTGGTCCTGCTTTCATTGTTCATTCGTGCTTTTCTTGCTGCATTCCTGGAATTCGGGAATGATGAAGTCTATTACTGGACCTATGCCCTTTATCCCGACCTTAGCCATTTCGACCACCCGCCTATGGTGGGATTCCTGATACAGATCACCACTCTGGACCTCCTGCTGTCCTCTGAGTTTTTTATACGCCTGGGTGCTGTTTTGCTGGGGACACTCAATGTGTGGCTCGTTTATCTGATCGGAAAACATATCCGTGACAGCCTGACCGGATTTTATGCCGCCCTTCTTTATACAGGCTCCATATATGCTTTTATCATTGCCGGCACCTTTATTCTTCCCGATACGCCACAACTTAGCTTCTGGCTTCTCAGTATATACCTGATGATACGGTCAATTGCCGGCCCGGTATCAAAAGTTTCAAAGGGATATCTCTTATTTGCCGGTCTTAGTGTGGGCTTTGCCCTCCTCTCGAAGTATACATCGGCATTTTTGTTGGCTGCTGCATTTGTATATGTGCTTTTATATAATCGCCAGTGGCTAAAGACCAAAGAATTGTACCTCTCAGCCCTGATGGCACTGCTGATTTTTTCGCCGGTGATCGTATGGAATATGAACAACGATTTCATCAGTTTTACCTTTCAGAGCGACAGGGTTGGAATATTTGATGCCGGTTTCAGAAGCGATTTTTTCTTTACTGAACTGGGCGGACAGATGCTCTATAATAATCCTGTGAACTTCTTCATTGCTGTGATTGCACTTGTCGCTTTTTTCAGAAAAAAGAAGTTTATTGACAGGAATACCGGCCGCTTGCTGCTCCTGACATCACTGCCTCTTATATTTCTGTTCCTGTTCTTTTCACTGTTCAGGCACACACTTCCACACTGGACAGGGCCGGCATGGACGACATTGATATTTCTGTCAGCGGCATTTCTGAGGGAAATAGGCATCAGGAAGAACAAAGAAAAATTATTTCCGGGTTTTACCCTTGTATCACTCTCAGTACTTTTCATCGTATTCATCCTGGGATTTCTCCAGATACGCGGAGGGATGCTGTATTCCGATAAGGGCGATCGTCCGGAAAATCTTGGCGAAAAGGATATCAGCCTGGACATGTATGGCTGGAGGCAGCTCTCCAAAGAGTTTGAATATATTGTGAGCCAAGAGGCAGAAACAGGCAATATTGATCCCAACAGCCCTGTGATCAGCCACCGGTGGTTTCCTGCCGCCAATATCGATTATTATCTGGCCGCTCCCCTGGGAATCAAAGTGCTCGGACTGGGCAGCCTCGAAGCTTTACATAAATATGCAGAGATTACGGAAAACAGGGGGGGATTTGAAACAGGCATGGACGCCTGGTATGTAACTGTAAGCCGCGACTATAAAGATCCTGAAGAGATTTACGGCTCCTATTTTGATGAGATCAGCCTGGCATATACCATTCCCATCTACCGGAATGGAAAGCATGTGATGAATGGCTTTGTGTTTTATTTGAAAGATATGACACTAGCAACCAGCAACCAGCTTGCCCGACCGTAGCGCAGCGAAGGCGGGTAACCAGCAACACCTGATACTATAATTTGCTATCTTTGCACCATGGAATCCAAACGACAGCACAGGATATCAAAGCTTTTTCAAAAAGACCTCGGGGAGATCTTTCAGCAGGAGGCAAGGAATCATTATAGCGGGGCGATGATCACAGTGACCAAGGTGAATGTAAGCCGCGACCTTTCCAGTGCGAAGATCTATCTCAGCCTTTTTGCCACCAAAGATAAATCCGGACTGCTTGATAATATCCGCAAACATAAAGGTGAAATCCGGTATCAACTTGCCGCACGGGTACGCAACCAGCTCAGGACGGTGCCCGAACTGGAGTTCTATGAGGATGATTCACTGGATTATATCGAAAATTTAGAAAACTTGCTGCAATAGCTGTTTAAAGCTTGACATTGTGAATCTGCCCTTTTATATTGCCCGCCGTTACCTGGTATCGAAGAAGTCACATAATATTATCAATGTGATATCCGGAATATCAGTAATGGGAATTACGGTCGGAACGATGGCGCTGATCGTTGTATTATCAGTTTTTAATGGCTTTGAATCCTTGATCTCTTCCCTGTTCAACTCCTTTAACCCCGACCTTGAGATCACTGTTAACAAGGGAAAAACCTTTAAGCTGGAGCAGGTAAATTCCACTGAGATAAAGAACATTCCGGGGATCCTTTACCTGGTTGAAGTGGTAGAGGAAAATGCGCTTCTTAAAAATGGTTCGAGGCAGTTTATAGCCAGAATGAAGGGGGTCAGTGAAGATTTCGAACTGATGACTGAAGTGGATTCTGCTATCATCGACGGAGAGTACAAGCTACAGCAGGGGCAAAGGGCCTGTGCTGTTTTCGGGGCAGGTGTATCCTATCACCTGGGAGTGATCCCGGATGACTATGCAGATCCCGTTGAAATATACGTGCCCAGTCGTACGGCTGGGTTTACACCCGGCCTTGAACATCCTTTTAATCAAGCCAATGTCATCCCCAAGGGTGTATTCTCCATACAGCAGGATTTTGACGTAAGCATTGTTCTGGTACCGCTATGGTTTGCCAGGAACCTGCTGGAATATACCAATGAGATTACTGCCCTTGAGATTGGGCTTGCAACAGACGCAAATGTGGATGACGTAAAATCATCCATTAAGAAAATTGTAGGAGAAGATTTCAGCGTAAAAGACCGTTATGAGCAAGAGGAAATGCTTTATAAGATCATGAATTCTGAGAAATGGATCGTATTCCTGATCATGGCATTCATCCTTATGATCGCTACTTTTAATGTCATAGGATCATTATCCATGCTGATCATCGACAAGCAAAAAGATATTGTCGTGCTTCACAGCCTGGGAGCTGATTATAAATTGATCCGAAAAATATTTTTACTGGAGGGATTGCTGATCTCTTTGTCAGGTGCATTTATAGGACTCATTTTGGGCGGCCTGATCAGCTGGGTTCAGCAGGAGTTCGGTATCATCAGGCTGGGACAGGGAGATGGATCATTTATTGTAGATGCCTATCCTGTACTCCTCAGGGGTATCGACTTCCTTTATGTATTCCTGACAGTTTTTGTGATTGGCTGTGCGGCCGCATGGTTCCCGGCCAGAAAGATCTCCAGGAAATATCTTGATTAGAGACGTTTCATAAAACGTCTCTAATCAGACAAGCATTCCATACCTCCGCTTGTCTGAAAAGCGAAGCCATCATATTTCAATTTGTATTAATATTGAATCTTAATTGTATAAATTGGAATTTATATACCTTTGCGATTCCATAAGTAATATTAACAATATACATAAGTGCATATTATGAAAAAAACTATTAGCCCTAATGCGATCAGAAAGCTCATTTTGTCTGTTCTTTCTGTAGTGTTTGTCCTAAGTGTAAGCGCCAGGGATATTGTTGTCAAGGAAAACGGCAGCACCGGCATTGACATAAAAGTAAACACCTATGAAAATCTACGTTTTACTGTCTCGCTTGATCTGATACATAGCTTTAAGATCAGCACTGAAGCAGGAATGTTCACTGAATTGGCCGTTCCCGGATATTCTTCAACATTTGTCCCGGGTGCACCCAAGTTGCCTGTGAACAGGGAGCTCATAGAATTTCCTTTCGGAGCCACTCCAAAGATCAGCATATTGAATTATCAGCTCAGGGAGTTTGACCTTGCAGACCTGGGCATTCATAGTCTTCTTATGCCGGCTCAGCCTCCTGCCCCCAAGGACGGTTCCTATGTGCCTTTTGAATACGACGCATCAGCATATGCGATTGATGCATTTACAGATGATGATCTTGTGACCGTAGAAGTTCTGGGGATCATGCGCGGCCTCCGCATTGCCAGGCTCAACATCTCTCCGGTACAGTACAACCCGGTAAGCGGAAAGATTCGCGTTTATACCGACATTGAAGTGGAAGTGACCTTCCTGGGAGCAGATGTAATGGCCACCCTGGAGAATAAAATGAAAAATGAGGTTCCGTATTTCCGCTCAGTGGGTTCCAGCCTGATCAACTACAAGCGTGAGCAGTTAGCGAACAGGGATACCATCACCAAATATCCTGTAAAATTTGTGATTGTCGCCGATCGTATGTTCGAAACACAATTACAGCCTTACATAGAATGGAAAACAAAGAAAGGTTTCACCATTGTTGAGGCCTATACCGATGAACCGGCGGTAGGAAACACCACGAACTCCATTAAATTATATCTCGAAGGCCTTTATAATGCGGGCACAACATCAGATCCTGCACCTTCTTTTGTTCTTTTTGTGGGTGATGTTGCCCAGGTGCCTGCATGGAACGGAAGTGCCGGAGGTCATGTTACCGACCTAAAGTATGTTGAATACACCGGCGATTATTTCCCGGAGGTATATTTCGGAAGATGGTCAGCTACCAATACTTCTGAGCTGCAGCCGCAGATTGATAAAACCTTGCAGTATGAACAATATACCATGCCGGATCCTGACTATCTTGATGAGGTAGTCTTGGTTGCAGGTATGGACTCCGGCCATGGCAACGATTGGGGCAATGGCCAGATCAATTACGGAACTGAAAACTATTTTAACCTGGCCCATGGCCTTACATCTCACACTTACCTTTATCCTGAATCCGGCAGTCATTCAGCCGATATTATTCAGAATGTCAGTGATGGAGTTTCTTTTGGGAATTATACGGCTCACTGTTCTTCCTCCGGATGGGGGAGTCCGTCATTTGTTATCTCAGATGTGGCCGGACTGCAAAACCAGGATGAATATTGTATCCTGATCGGAAATTGTTGTTCATCCAACGAATTTAACAACTACTGCTTCGGCGAAGCACTACTTCGTGCTGAAAATAAAGGAGCAGTTGGCTATATCGGAGGAACCAACAGTACTTACTGGGATGAGGATTACTACTTTGGTGTCGGCGTTGGTGCCATTACCGAAGATCCTCCTGCCTATGAAGAAACCACCCTTGGCAATTATGACCGTTCCTTCCATGACCATGGCGAGCCATGGGAAGATTGGTATGCCACAACATACGAGATAATCTTTGCCGGAAACCTTGCTGTAACTGAGGGTTCACCTGGCTCAGCAGAATATTACTGGGAAATTTATTGTGTAATGGGCGATCCTTCTGTCATGTGCTATTTTGGTGTTCCCGATCCACTGAGCGTGAGCTATGATCCCCTGATGCCACTTGGATCTACATCATTTACTGTTAACACAGAACCGTATGCCTATGTGGGCATTTCTATGGATGGTGTCCTTCATGGTGCAGCCCTGGCGGATGCTGCCGGTGTTGCTGTTGTACCACTTGATCCGATCTCGGTTCCCGGTGAAGCCGATGTTGTCGTGACCAAGCAGAATGCACAGCCATACATCGGAACTGTCCTTGTGAATAACCCTTCAGGGCCTTTTGTTACGCTTTCCGATTATCAAATTAATGATGCTTCGGGAAACAATAACGGATTGGCTGACTATGGAGAAAGTATCCTCCTCGATGTTGAACTGGAGAATCTGGGTGCTGCCGATGCCAATGATGTTGAAGCTATCCTGACATCAACCGATGCATATATCACTATCACGGATGATTTTGCCCAATGGGGAACCATTGCCGCAGGTGCTACGTCTATGCAGATGGACGCATATGCTTTCGACGTTGATGCTATCATTCCTGATCAGCATGTTGCCGGCTTCGGGCTTGATATCACAGGTACGGGAAAAGATAACTGGTATTCTTCTTTTAATATCACTCTGAATGCACCTGTACTCGAAACGGGAATTGTTCTTATTGATGATTCCCAGGGCGGGAATGGAAATGGACGATTGGATCCTGGCGAAACTGCTGATATCATTGTTCCTGTCTTGAATAGTGGCCATTGTGATGCTGTAAATGCTCTGGCTACCTTGAACAGCACCAGCAATGACATCGTGATCAACACCGGCAGCTTTAATATTGGAAGCATTGCCCAGGGAGCCTCACAGGATGCAACATTTAACATTACGGTTGATGATGATATTACTGCCGGAACTTCTGTGTCCTTCGAATTCGACGCTGATGCGGATGGCTATACTTGTGAGCTTGACTTCTTCCTCGTAGCAGGTCAGATCCCTGTCCTGATACTTGACTTCGATCCAAACACCAGCTCTTCAGTTGAAATGGAAAACTGTTTTACAAGCCTGAGCGTTGGGTATGATTATGCCACAGCCATTCCGGAAGAACTGCAAATGTATTCATCCGTATTTGTTTGCCTTGGAATTTATAGTTCTAATCATGTCCTCTCAACTGATGAAGGACAGTCCCTTGCTGATTACCTCAACGCAGGAGGAAATCTTTATATGGAAGGAGGCGATACCTGGTATTATGACGGGCAAACTGCTGTTCATCCAATGTTTGGTATCAGTGGGCTGGAAGACGGCACCGATGACCTGGGAACCATTCTCGGCCAGGCAGGGACCTTTACTGAAGACATGACCTATACATACAGCGGAGAAAACAACTATATGGATCATATTGCACCCATTGGCACAGGATTCCTGATCTTCAACAACCTGATGCCATCCTATGGTACCGGTGTTGCAAATATTGGTAATACCTACAGGACCATCGGGAGTTCATTTGAATTTGGCGGATTGGATGAAGGCACATATACCAAAGACTATCTGATGTATAAATACCTTGAGTTTTTTGGTATTGATGCCATATGGGTTGGACTTGATGAAATTGAGTTATCAAAGAGTGCAATCAGCATTTATCCTAACCCGATGAATAATACTTCACATATTCGTGTTGAGGTAGCTGAAGCAGGAACCCTGAGCCTGACAGTATATAACAGCACAGGCCAGGAAATTGCAAGACTGGCCGACAATCTGTTTGTTGATCAGGGTGAGCAGGTATTTGTATTTGATGCTTCCTCCGTTCCCGGTGGTATTTATTACTGTGTGCTCAGCTCCGGAGAACATAAAGTAAGCAGAAAACTTGTTGTGATCAAGTAATAACGCACTACACATAACCTAGAAAATCAATATCATGAGAAAATTATTATTTGTTTTGTTTATCACGCTGTTTGCAGCCTGGAATGCTTTCGCTTATGATGGCTATGAGGTTTCATTCAGCCAACAATCTGATTCATACCAGCTTGAATTTACTCCTGGAGATGTATTTGTTTCCGAACTAACTATCGATGGGCAAACCTATTCTGTTATTATGTTCGAAGGGAGCATTCTGACAAACAAAGCAGGCTTTGCCGAACTGCCATTCATTCATTCAGCGGTCATGCTGGAAGCGGATAATAATGTTGATCTGCAGGTCACCGGTGGTGATTATGAAGATATTCAGCTCACTTATCCTTTGCTTCCTTCACGCGGGGTGATCTACCGTGACCAGGATCCATCCACCATCCCTTATGTGATCGATCCGAAATCATTGACAAACTCATGGTATCCCGGCGATCTGGCAACAAGCACAGATCCGTATATCCTTCGGGATGTAAGAGGGACAAATGTTTATGTGTACCCCTTCCAGTATAATGCACAGCAAAACATTCTTAGGGTGTACAAAACTGTGAATGTTTCACTTGTGAACAATAATACTGCAACGGTCAATCCATTGGTTGAGCATTCCACAATTGTATATGAAATGGATGCCATTTATGCTTCTGTTTTTATTAACTATCAAGAGAATAGGGATGACCTGACCATTGGTGAAATGGGCGATATCCTTGTGATCTGTACCGACCGTGATGAAACAGCCATGGATCCTTATATCCAGTGGAAAAAGGAAAAAGGGTACAATGTAACAAAGGAAGTAGTTGCTACAGGCACAAACATTGTAGCCAATGTACAGGCTGCCTACGCTGCAAACAACAATCTTCTTTATGTGCAGCTTGTGGGCGATTGGGCAGATATCAAATGTAATACGCTCGGAGGAGGAAGCCCACCGATGGATCCCCAGGTAGGCTGTGTCGTTGGAGGCGATGATGTGCCCGATATCTGTGTAGGACGTTTTTCAGCAGAGAATCCTGCGCATGTGACCACACAGGTTGACAAAGTGATCACTTTTGAGAAACTTCCTGATATGGGCGCCGACTGGTACAATACTGCTACAGGTATCGCTTCCAACCAGGGACCGGGCGATGATGGTGAAGATGATAATGAACACCTGGATGTGATCTTCAATGATAAACTGGATCCATTCACCTATGAGACTTTTAATCCTATTTATGATCCTACAGGTAGTATCAGCGATGTTAATGCTGCCGTGAACGGTGGAACCTCTGTGATCAATTATTGCGGCCATGGCTCTCCCACTTCCTGGGGATCAACCGGGTTTAGCAATAATAACGTGGCCTCACTAACCAATGGCGACATGACACCATGGATTGTTTCCGTTGCTTGTAACAATGGTGACTTCCATACAGGAACCTGTTTTGCCGAAGCATGGCAACGCAAGGATGGCGGTGGCTCAGTGATGTTCCTCGGGGCATCCATCAGCCAGCCATGGGATCCTCCAATGCGCGGGCAGGACTATTTTGCCGATATGTTTACAGGAGGCTATGATTATTCTGCCCATGCCGGACAAAATGGAATTAGCACTACCGAAGGCAGAACAACTCTGGGTGCAATCATATTTAACGGCCTGGTGCTGATGACAACAGAATCCGGTGGTTCGTCCGACTGGGAAACAGCCAAAACATGGAACCTTTTCGGAGATGCTTCAATGCAGGCCAGGTCAGATGTTCCTGCAGAACTGACCCTCTCAACCAATGTTGTGATGGTGGGTATCCCATATGCCACGATGCTTACTGCCGGAGGCGCGCCTGTTGAAGGCGCCATGGTCACACTGAGCCAGGATGGAAACTATTTTACCGGCATTACTGATGCATCGGGGAACGTTTCCATTGTACACACTCTTATTCCGGGAGATGCACTTCTTGTAGTGACCGCCTTCAATACTGAAACCATTTATGAAACTGTTTCGGTAATTCCTTCCAGTGGTGCTTATGTGATCTATGCCAGCCACACCATTAATGATAATGCGGGCAATGCAAATGGCCTTCTCGACTATGGAGAATCTGTCATGTTCAGCATTTCGTTGACCAATGTTGGCTCAGAAGATGCAAACAATGTTGAGGTGATCCTTTCTACAGATGATGATTATATCACCATCACAGACGGAAACGAAAACTACGGGACCATTCCTGCAGGAGAAACAATAGAGGTCGTAGATGGATTTGCCCTTGATGTTTCGGAAAATATCCCGGACGAACATAATATTGTATTCAATCTCGAATCAACAGGAGAGGATACCTGGAACAGTTCATTCTCAGATATGGGACATGCGCCTGTGTTGAACATTGGCGCTTATGCCATTGCTGATCCCGCTGGCAATGGCAATGGTAAACTTGATCCTGGTGAAACCGTGGACCTGACCATTACTGTGAACAATGAGGGATCTTCTGATGCCGTTGGCGTTGAGGGCCTTTTGTCATCCACGAGTGAATTTATTGAGATTGCAACTTCCTCCATGGTATACGGCCCGATTGCCGCCGGTGGATCATCTGAGCAAACTTATACAGTGACTGCGGACTCAGAAACACCTGCTGGCCACTCAGCTCCATTTAGCATGGACATAAGCGCCGACCTTGGTGTGAGCGGTTCGGGAGAATTCTTTATCATAGTAGGACAAATACCGGTCCTGGTGATCGATATGGATGGGAATAATAATTCCGCAAATGAAATGATGACCTGTCTCGATAACCTTAGCGTGGGTGCTGAGCTGGTTGAAGGCTGGCCGGATGAGTTGAGTTTGTATTCATCAATATTTGTCTGCTTAGGCATTTATCCTAATAATCATGTACTTGATGCGGCTGAAGGGCAGGAACTTGCTGACTTCCTGAACGAGAACGGAAATGTGTATATGGAAGGTGGCGACACCTGGTTCTACGACCAGGGAACCCCTGTTCACGGCATGTTTAACATCAATGGTGTTGAAGATGGTAGTGGTGACCTGGGTACTATCCTTGGACAGCCAGGCACCTTTGCCGATGGCCTGAGCTATACTTATAACGGGGAGAACAGCTATATTGATCATATTGCTCCGACCGGTGATGCTTTTACGATTTTCCAGAACCAGTCCCCTTCGTATAACAATACCATTGCTTATGATGAGGGAACTTATCGTACAATTGGTTCTTCATATGAATTTGGTGGCTTGACCGATGGTGATGCCACAAAGGATTTCCTGATGCACCTGTATCTTGATTTCTTCGGTATTGAGAGTGTTTGGGTTAGCGTTTCGGAAACGACTGCAGCTGCGGTAGAATTCGGGCAGGCATATCCAAACCCCTTCACCGGTGAAACCAATATAAGCTTCTCGCTGAGTGAAGAAATGAATATCAGCCTCGATGTCTACAATATGAACGGGCAAAAAGTGGCGACTCTTGGAAACAACAACTATACAGCCGGCACACATATTCTGAAATGGAATGCCAGGGCTGATGGAGCTTCCGAAGGAATATATTTCTTCAGGATGCTCACTGAAAATGAGGTGATCACAAGAAAAGTGATACTGATGCACTAAAAATAAGAAACTGAAACGATAAGGGAACCTTTTAAAAAAGGGTTCCCTTTTTTGATATCAGATATCAGAAATCAGAAGTTTGAAATCAGAAGTAGTTGCATGAAGGGAAGGGGAAAATATACGCCAATTTGCAAATACAGTAACCAGCAATCCGATTGTTCCCCAGGTATATACCGACATCCCCCAGAGTATATTGAACAGCTCCCTGCCAAGGAGGTCGTAGATGTTCCCGCCTATCAATATGCAGCTCAGAATGAACAGTACTTTAAAGTATAAATTAAGTTCCCTGTATTTAAAGAGCAGGTAAGCGATCAGGGGCAAAGTAAAGATGAAAGCATTATTGCTGGTGAAGGCGAGGAGGGGAATGAAAGATATCAGGATGATAAATATGCGGGCGGGGGCATCTGCCACTTTCTTTTTAAATAAAAACCAAAAGATCAATGTGCCAAGCAGGCCAAGAACAAGAAGCTGATAGATATACCTTCCTGTTTCATTCATTTCCAGAAAGCCAACTGGCGTAAATCTCGCAACAACAGAAAAGAGGGTATGATTGCCTTCTGCCAGCAGCCCCTGCTTGTCTGCCATCTCGATACCCAGTTCCCTGATCCAGGAAGCATACAGATCCATAAATCCTGTGATATCAGGATAAAAGGCAAAAGGAAGAATGAACAGGAGGATGGTGAAGCCTGCAAAATACATGCTTTCCTTAAACTTTCGCAACACCAGCAAGAAAGGGATAAAGATCAGTGCAAAAGGTTTGATAAAGATGCTGGACGCCATTAATACTCCGAACCCGGCTGATTGTCTGGCAAGAAAACACCTGAGTGCATATATGTAGGCTCCCAGCAGTAATAAATTTACCTGGCCCAGGTGCAATTCCCTGAAAAAGTGCGTCCCTGCAATAGCTGTTGCAAGCATCAGGCTTCCCGTGATCCGGGAATTCATCTCTGCTTTTCCGGTGAAGATCACCTTCATATTGTAGAGAATGGATCCAAAAATAAAAGTAAGGAAAGCCCAGTACAGAAATTTGGAAACAGTGAAGCCGGGCAGGATAAGGGGAATGAAGAACATAGCGGCAGGGGGAGAATACTTATACACATAATGTTCGTAGGGATCATCCTCCACCGCCCTGTACAGATCTTCACCACTCACCATACGCAAAGCGGTTTTCTGATATACTTCAAGATCCCGCATCCGGAAATTATCATTGATAAGTTCAGCGGCCAGACTTCCCATGCTGACCAATAACAGAAATAGGATCCATTTATAATTTGAACTGAAAAATGTTTTAAATCTCATTCGTAATTAGATTTAATATCCTTGTAAAGATAATTATCCTTTAGTTTTGAAAAGGATAAATTTACTCCGTGTCATTTTCCTTGCAGCTTGCTGCGATATTCCTGCATAATTGCAAAACAAAAAACCAAATTTAAAAGGCCTCTTTATCAGCAGGCTACACTTCTCTTAATAATTTTTAACATTATTCTACGAAAATAATCGTAATAAAACTTGCTTCTACGACGTTTCTCGTATATATTTGTACGAAACTTTTCGTAGATAATTTCAATTATGTCAAAAGGAAAAATGAAACCCACCGAAGCAGAATTAGATATCCTTTCCATTTTATGGGAGCAGGGCCCAAGTTCGGTCAGGTATGTGAATGATAAGCTCAATTTGGCGAGGAGGGTAGGATATACCACCACCCTCAAACAACTTCAGATCATGCATGAGAAAGGGCTGGTGTCGAGGACCAGTGATGGGCGCACACATATTTATTCCGCCGAGGAAGGGAAAGAAAAAACCCAGAAACAACTGCTCGACCGCCTTCTTGATTCAGCTTTTGGCGGATCAGCTTCAAAGCTGGTAATGCAGGTACTGGGAAGCCATACATCAAGTTCCAGGGAACTGAATGAGATAAAGGCACTCATTAAAAAGCTGGAGGAGGATAAATTATGAACATCATTGAAAACGTTTTTTCCGAACAATTTATATATGCCCTGGGCTGGACGCTGATTCATTCACTCTGGCAGGGAGCCCTCATCGGACTGCTCATTGCTATGGCAATGGTGTTGTTGCACAAGTATTCGGCAAAGCTTCGTTATTTCATTTATATTACATCATTGCTCGTGGTAGCAGGGCTGGCTGTAGTCACTTTCATCAGTTCATATGCTACTTTCCAATCATCAGATGCCAAAACCAATCTGCCAGCTACCACATCCGAAGTATTTTTTGATTCCGGGGAAAGTACCATGTCAATAACAGGACAAGCCAAAGAGCATGGTAGAATGAAGACCTTTTTAATAAGTACTGCAACTTACTGTCGTACTCATATTCCTCTCTTTGTCACCATTTGGCTTCTGGGAATGCTGGCTTTCATGCTCAGGTTTCTCGGGGGATATGCACTGGTCAGGCGTTATAAACATCATCGGACGATGCCTGTCAGAGGTGAATGGGAAAAAAGGTTTGCCAGTCTCGTTCAACGCAGTGGGATTACGCAAAAAGTACGTTTGCTTGAATCCGCTCTCATTAAGCTGCCAATGGTCATAGGCTATTTGAAGCCGGTAGTGCTGCTCCCTCTGGGTGCCATTAACGGCGTTCCTGCGGAGCAGATGGAAGCCATACTTGCTCATGAATTGGCCCATATCCGGCGCAGGGATTACCTGATGAACCTTATACAATCATTATTGGAGGTCATCTTCTTTTATCACCCCGTAGTATGGTGGCTTTCAAACAATATCAGGGTAGAAAGAGAAAATATATGTGATGATATTGCAATAACTTTAACCGGAAACACTATGGAATTCGCAAAAGCACTTACAAGCATCCAGGAAATCAACCTGACAACCCCCGGTCTGGCAACCGGATTGAGTGGAAAAAACAAGAACAGCTTGCTGAACCGCATCAGACGAATTTCCGGGAAACCCAGGCTTCATTCAAGCTTTGCCGAAGGTTTTATCGCGGCAACAATCCTTTAAATTAGCCTCATCGGCCTTTCAGCGGCAGCCATGATCACATACCCTGTGGATAAACCAGCGGAAATGACCCTCAGCTTTGAAGAAACCAGCGATGCATTGCCAGGGTTTAGTTATTTTACCAATAAAAATTCCATTCCTGATACTACTGATAAAAAAGAGCGGAAAGTTCAGGAAGCGAAGTCTGAGAGATTGATCATTTATTACCCGGATACAAACGAGCTTTCAGAAGAGGAACTTGAAGATATCAGGGAGATAGAGGCTATTGTTGAAGCAGAGCTTGAAGCTGTTGAAGCAGAACTTGAAGTTGAACTGAAGCATTTAAAGGCAATGGAAATATACGAAGATGTACTGAAAGATGCTCAATACGACCGGGAGCGCTATGCAGTTGAAATGGCAAAGGCCATGGAAAAATACCAACATGCTATGAAGGAAATGCAGTTTAATTCCAATGCGGCAGCTAACTGGACCTTACCACGTATGTATTTTGATGCAGACAGTAACATTTTCTACAGAGGAGACTCAATGGTTTGGAGCTTTGAATATCCTGATAGTATTTACCTGGTTGGTGATAGTCTTTACGAGTTTTATTTCCAGAACTGGGAAGAACAATTCCCTGACATGAAGGAACTGGATGTATTATTCGACAAGGAAAATGAGCTGATGCTGATGGAGATAAAACTCATAGAGCTGGAAGGATTGTATGAGAATATGCCGGCGGAGCCTCAATTTTTAGCATTTGAGCCTGTACATATGCTTCACCAACCTGGCTTTGGTGTATCTGACCGGGCCAGGAGGATCGTTACGGATGAACTGCACGAAGATGACCTCATTGAATACGGCCGTGAATACATGGTGCTTATTGACAAGAAACAAATGCTTATCAATGGGGAGAAGCAGCCGCGCTCAGTATTCAAAAAATTCCGTCGCCTGGTCGATTCTATGGATGACCCATGGAAGTTTGAAGATGATGAAGCATTCAGGATGCATATTGGACGCTGACCTTCATCAATCTTTTAAGACAGCCTCTTTTTTATAATTTTTTATCGGTGAAAGAAATTATTAATAGATTTTCTATTCATTCACTTCTATCTCAATTTCAATTGATGCTTGTTGTGGGAGGTTCAATAATTCCTGGATAGCTGGTTCCCAACTGTCTTTAAATAGCACAGTACTTCCTTGGTAATCTGCACGGTTCACCATTCCTGTAGGAACTCCAACTGGTTCGTAGTAGTTAAATATTTCGTTGCCTGGGCCGGTTGTGAAGTTTGCATCATATGGTGCTGCGCCTGGTGTTGCAAGATCTCCTGCATGTATAGAAACCAGGATCAGCTTCCCTTCAAAGCTATGTTGCAGGAAATGTGCTTGCAAGGTAGCTTCAGGACAATTCACGCATATGTGTCCGGTAAATTCTTCAAGTAATACTTTCCTGATATTCTCATTTGCAATGCTATTGAAGATGTCTTGCTCAGAAACTTGAATGATCTCACGTGTATCATCATTGCTCAAAAATACAACGATAGAAATATTGTCAGTTTCCCACCCTTCCTCAATGGCGAATGGAAGTGCAATTGATAATATGGAATCAGTGCTTGGGTTTTCAATTAACTCAATGCCCCAGGTTCCTGTTAAGGAGCTTCTTAAAAGATGATTATGCTCATAATCCATCCAGTCGGGTGTAGGTCCTATGTTTGCCTCATCATTTTTCTGTGGAGAGATAATTCCGCTTTCAATAATGAAAACGTTTAAATTATATTTCCCTTCAAGGTTTTCAAGAAACTCAATTTGCAAATGAACTATGTTATCGCCACCACCGCTGATTTGTTTAAGGTATGGTTCTTCAATCTTGTCGCAGGCACCTAAAATAAGTCCGATGACCGCCAGAATATATATCGCTTTTTTCATTTTCTTCATGATATAGGTTTATTAAAAGCTGCTTGAAAGGGTAAGGGTAATCCCGTTTGCGGCAGGGACGATGCGACAAACACCTCCAACGCACAGCAGGCCTTCACGCTGCCGGCCGTATGAAAGGGCAATTCTTGATGTGCCCTGCACATAAGCCATGGCAACAGAGTAATAGTGCAGTTGCATGTCCTTATCCGGGTTGCCGTAATTAAATTCATCAAAAACAGTAAAAAACCATTTGGGTGCAATATTGAATTCTAACAACCCTAGAATCCAGTTCCCTTTTATTTTAGTACTACCTTTATCCTGATCAGTATACAAGTGCTGAATTTCCATTCTTAAAGATTTGGTTGGCGTCAATTTATAAGTTAAGTCAGCAATGCCTATATGGGCATATATGGTGGGATAATCAGGAGTGCTAACAAAAAGTCCTTCTTCGAGTACAGCTTGATTATATACCTGGTAAACATATGACAGGAGCATTTTAAACTTGCTGTTAAATTTCCTTGAGATGACAAAATTGAAGGTCTCAAAATATTTGGGTTGTCCTATGCTAAAGAAATCTGACTTATAACCCAGTGTTCCGGTAGAATCCACAGGGATGCCATCTGCAACAGCCTGCTTGTCGATGTTAAAAATATTTGAATAATTCAATTCGATTTTTGTGCCGTATTTCCCTCCAAGCTTTGACTTTTTCGGAATAGTGAAATTGATCTGTCCCTGTATGCCCATTTCGCCATTTGCTTGCGTAGCATAAGGATAAATTGTTGCCAGACTGTATGCCTGGGGCCGTGTAAGCGGAGGCAGGTAATTGATATCAAGGGCCTCTCCAAGCTCACTGCTTCTCGATTTATAGCTCATGTTATCGATGCGTTTCCCCGATAAAGAAACCCCAAGCCCTTTACGTGAATAGGAGAATGTTGCGAGCAAGGATTCTCCATTCTTGTAAATGTAATTGTTCATGGCTGAAGGGTTGTTGATCTTGTAAGCGTATTCAGCATTGAACTGGAAACCGCCATGGATCAACCTCAGCCTTCCGGCATATGCAGCTACATTGGATGGAAGATTGTATTTATATATGACGGTGTCACGAACAAGGGTTTTGTCTTTGACCTTTTCATAATTACTCACAAAGCTTCCCCCGATAATGATCTTTGTCTTGAAATCGGCCATCCCGCTAAACATTTCGTTCAGGTAGAACTCGGCATCCAGGCCGCGAACAATTCCCCTGTTGCCATTCGCGTAAGGTTCCCAGTAATAACGTTGTGTGCCGATCAATCCTTTCAGCATAATTCCCTTATATGGTTGGAATTTTACGCGGGCACCCCTGATGGAATTATCATAGCCCAGGGTCCATTCCTCGTAACTTCTCAATACAAGCCCGTTGCCGAATTGTTCATAGAAATTACCTACCGTGATCTGGATATTTTTAAATTGATATTCTGCGAAGTAATACGGGATACCATGACCTTCGTATTTTGCATTATATCCTGCAATAGGAGGAAGATAAGCTTCATAGCGAAAGCCGGCACGGAAATTCCCATTGGTATATATAATGTTACCGAAACCATTCATTCTGAATAGCTTTCCATCAAGGGTTGAGTCGGTAATACCCAGTTTATCATCCTGAATATAGTATTGGCCATCAAACTGGAAGCTTCCCGTTACCCTTCCGTTGTCAATAAAATTCTGAGCGTTCAGAGCGGTAGAAAAAAGCATGAAGCCAGTGATCAATACAACTAATAAATTCTTCATTGTTTTTGGTTCTGTTTTGGTGATTGATGATCAGGATGGCTTAGTGTGCATCTATTTGCTGTCCTGCAATGACTTTACGTACATTTTCGATCAACTGGAGTTCGCCGCCTTCTGAAAAGGAAGTATGCTGCCATACAATATTGCCATCTCCATCGAGGATAAATGTATGTGGGATCATGTTTACGTTCATGGCACGTTTAAAATCACCGTTCACATCGAGCAGGATTTCATAATCCCAGTCGTTGCCATCAGCGAAAGGTTTTACGTTGGAGCTGGATCTGGCATCATCAATGGATACGGCTATCAGCTTCACACCGGTTTCTTCCTGCCAGTCGATGTATTCATCAGCAATGGTACTCAGTTCTTTGATACAGGGCTTGCACCAGAGTGCCCAGAAGCTCAGGATAATGGGTTTTCCATCATTGCTGATATCTGCAGTGTTGAAGGGATCACCACCTGCTGTCCTGAGGTTGATGGAAGGTAGCTTTCGCCCCTGTTTTTCTTCATTCTGAGAATATACTGACATTCCAATGAGCAGCGCCAGGATGATCATACTGATCTTTTTCATATTATCTGATTTATATATGTTTGATGTTGTTTAATAAAAAACAAAAGCCAAATGTATAAAGAAATAATTACATAAATACTTCCAGCACCTTTGTTTTCTCCAATGGGTTCAGGATGATCTTTTCCATGATGGCGGGGATCAGGATCAACTCACCACGGGTGAATGCATATTGTTCTCCTTCACATTGAATAAACCCCTGGCCTTCTGTACAAAGCAATGCCACAAACGAATCAATGACACTGTAATCTTTCTCGATGGCATGCTTCTCCATGGAGATCAGGTTTGTTGTGAAATGCTCGCTCGTAGCAAGCCTGACGGTTTTATCATCTTCACGTGGATAATCGGTTCCGTATTTATCATGTAGCTCAAAATCGATGGCATCCAGGGCTTCATCAATATGCAATTCCCTGCTATTTCCTTCACTGTCGGTGCGGTCCCAGTCGTAAATGCGGTATGTGGTATCGGAGGTTTCCTGTATTTCAGCAAGCAATATGCCCGGTCCCAACGCATGTATCCTGCCTGCGGGCATGAAAAACACATCGCCGGGTGCTACCCGCTCCAGGTTCATGATCTCCGGAAGGCTATTGTTGTGAAGGTATTCAAGATATTGGTTTTTATCCAGTTTCCTGTTGAAGCCGCTGATCAGCTGTGCATTCTTATCGGCACCAAGCACATACCACATTTCTGTTTTCCCCCGGCCAATCTTCCTTTTTGCTGCAAGCTCGTCATCAGGGTGAACCTGGATGGAGAGCCAGTCGCTGGCATCAATCAGTTTAATCAGTACAGGAAATTCATTGCCGAATTTTTCATAAACCTCATCACCTACCAGGTCATACATGTAAACCTCAAGGAGTTCATTCAGCTCATTGCCTGCCAGAAATCCATTGGCAACGATGCTTGGATTGCCATCCACGCCTGAAAGCATCCATGCTTCGCCGCAATTGGGTAAAGGAGCATAATCCAGCCCCATAACGGTTCTGATCTTATCTCCCCCCCAGATCTTGTCCTTGAAAACAGCTTTGAATTTTAATGGATACAGTCCGCTCATGCTTATTTTGTTTATCTTTGGTTGAAACAAAGGTAAATATTTTCCACCTTCGAAAGATTCAATCAAGTGATTCCTCGTGGCTTGCCGCGAGGATAATCAATTTCAAAGATTTTTTTATTAATCAGGCCAATAATAATTTAGATGAACAAGATTTGTGTATTCTGCGGCTCAAGCAGAGGTATCTTGGAAGCATATTCACAGCAGGCAGAAATGCTGGCTGAGGTGCTCGTCGAACAAGGGATTGAATTGGTATATGGCGGAGCCAATATCGGCCTGATGAAAGCCATAGCCGACAGGGTGCTTGCCTTGGGTGGAAGGGTAACAGGAGTGATGCCGGGATACCTCGCGCAAAAGGAAATATTGCATGAAGGAATGACGGAAACCATTCTTGTGGAGGATATGCAGGAACGTAAGAAGATCATGGAAGAGCTTTCCGATGGTTTTATTACCATGCCCGGAGGCTTTGGCACCATGGATGAATTGTTCGAGATGCTTAGCTGGAACCAGCTTGGCTTGATCCATAAGCCGCTTGGGATATTTAATATTGAACACTATTTTGATGCCCTTCTTGCCTGGCTCGATCATGCTGTTGAGATGAAATTTGTCAGGCCGGAACACCGTGCCAATATATTGGTGAGCGCAGACCCTGAAGCTTTGGTGAAAGATATGTTGGAGTACACGGAACAGGTGGCTGAAAAATGGGTGGATAGCTTAAAGAAAAAAGGATACTGATTAGTGTTCGTCCATAAAGTCCGCTATCTTCGTTATGCTTGCCCTCAAAATGGTCATTCACTCAAGTGAACTCATATTTTTCGGGCTGCACAAGCCTTGTTAGCGAACTTTCTGAATCAAACACTTGGCTGTAAAGAAAGGCACTAATTATTAGGGGGATACAAATGAAAGCCTCATATTTTTCTGTGGAACAGGATCATAAGGTCCGATGTACCTTATGCCCGCATGAGTGTCTTCTCAAAGTGGGGCAGGCAGGAGTTTGCAGGGTAAGGCGGAATGTGAAGGGACAGCTCATCAGTGAAAACTATGGGAAGCTTTGCTCATTGCATCTGGATCCTATTGAAAAAAAGCCACTGTATCATTTTTATCCCGGAAAAAATATCTTTTCTGTGGGAAGCGTAGGCTGTAATCTTCATTGCCGCTTTTGCCAGAACTGGGAGATCTCCCAGACTTCCGTTAAGGATTATCCATACCTGAAGGCATATTCACCTGAAGCCATCTTGGATATTGCTGCCACGAAGCCAGGAAACTCCGGTATTGCATACACCTATAATGAGCCTACCGTCTGGTTTGAGTTCATGATGGATATTGCAAGACTGTCAGCCGAAAAGGGTATGAAAAATGTAATGGTAACCAATGGGTTTATCAAGCCGGATCCCTTGAAGGAGTTGCTTCATGTGATGCATGCCTTCAGCGTTGACCTTAAGGCTTTTACAGAGTCGTTTTACAAGCATCTGACTTCCTCAAGCCTGAAGCCTGTACTGGAATCTTTGAAGATCATCAGGCAATCCGGCAGGCACCTGGAGGTCACCAATCTGCTGATCCCGGGTGAGAATGATAATGAAAAGGATTTCAGGGAGATGATGAAATGGATACAGGCTGAACTCGGCCCGGATACCGTGTTGCATATCTCCCGCTTCTTTCCTACCTATAAGCTGATGCATCATGCTACACCGGAAACATTGTTGTTTAAGTTCTATGAGATTGCAAGGGAGTATCTGAATTTTGTATACATGGGAAACGTAGGAACAGATAAAGGCCGGGACACTGACTGCCCGGAATGCGGCAACAAAGTGATCAGTCGTTCAGGATACCGGACTTCCATTACAGGACTGGATGAACATGGCGGATGCAAAAACTGCGGACAGCAGATTCCTGTTGTTCTATCCGGCTCGTAATATTCGTTCCTCGTTATTCGCTATTCGCTATTCGCTATTCGCTATTCGCTATTCGCTATTCGCTATTCGCTATTCACTATTCGCTATTCACTATTCGATATTCTTTTGTGCTAAGTACACCAATATGTCTATTTTTGCAGAAATATTAATTTATGATCATCATTGGCATCACCGGAACTCTGGGTGCGGGCAAAGGCACCATTGTCGACTTCCTGACTGAAGAGGAAGGCTTTGAACATTATTCGGTCCGTAACTATCTCCTGGTTGAGATGAAACGCCTTGGAATGCCTGAAAACAGGGATTCCATGACATCCCTTGCCAATAAGCTGCGTGCTGCCTTCGGGTCTTCATATATTATTGATAAATTGTATGAAAAGGCATTGGAAAGCCACCACAATTGTGTCATAGAAAGCATTCGTACGCCCGGTGAGATCCTCTCCCTCAAGAGAAAATTGGATTTCTACCTCTTTGCTGTTGATGCGGAGCAAAAAACCAGGTTTAAGAGAATAAAAAAGCGTGCATCTGAAACTGACAGGGTCAACTTTAAGGAATTTGTTACGAATGAAATGAGGGAAATGGAATCTGATGACCCTCATAAGCAGAACCTGTCGAAGTGCATCGAAATGGCAGATTATATATTCCGAAATGATAGTAGTGTTAAGGATTTATTGAAAAAAGTTAAAGCTGCCACTGATGAAATAAAAAAGATTGTTGAAAATGACAAAAGAAAAGACTAAGCACCTTCGTCCTTCCTGGGATGAATATTTTATGGATCTTGCCAATACGGCTGCTAAGCGGGCTACTTGCGACAGGGGCCGTAGCGGCTGCGTGATCGTAAAGGAAAAACAGGTCTTGGTTACTGGCTACGTTGGATCACCCAGGGGAATGCCCCATTGTGATGAGGCAGGTCATTTATTTAAGAAGGTGTACCATGAAGATGGCAGTGTAACACAACATTGTGTGAGAACGGTTCATGCAGAACAGAATGCCATTTGCCAGGCTGCCCGCAGAGGGATTGCCTTGAATCATGGAACCCTGTATTGCAAGATGACTCCCTGTCGCACCTGTGCCATGCTCATCATCAACTGTGGCATCGACAGGGTGGTCTGTGAGAAGAAGTACCATGCCGGGAGAGAATCCGAAGAATTGTTCAGGGATGCCGGAGTAGAACTTTATTATTTTAATGATGAAGTGGAGCGGTATGATAATCAGTAGAATAACGAATAGCGAATGAAGAATATCGAATAAAGAATAAAGAATATCGAATAAAGAAAATTACATTATAAATTATAAAAACAGAATTGTAAATTTAGTACTTAGGCACTTCTCCCCAGAAGTTGGTATACAAATCAGCATCTTCCCCGAATGATTCAATTTTCTCTCCCTGTATCTTGTATGTGCATCTCTGGCCAATGATCTCTGAAAAAACAATGTCGTATTCTTCACCCCTGGTATCTACCATAATAACCCTGGCCAGGTTTTTATGATCCTTATAATCTCCCAGGTCTTCATGGCAAACAGGACAGAAGATATCGACTTTTTGACCTTCAGAAAGTTTAAAAGCCGAGTGGGTAGTTGCTGAATACTCCCCTAGTTCAGGACTTAGAAGAAGCAGTCCGGATGGACCTTCGGCAGGCCTGGCAAGCACAACGATCTTCTTGTTGGGAACAAGCTGGCACCTGCATTTTGGACAAAGGAAATTATTTTCTCTCATGGTTTATGCCATTTCTTAGTTCTAGCAAATTTAAGAAAATGGATGAAGAATGTAAAGAGATATCCAAGATTTATTAGTTTACTACGAAAAATCATGCCCTAGGTGCGTGCTTTCCCAAAGCTCCGGGTTCTCGGCAGGTATTTTACCTTTAATCAGTGAGACTCTTGTTTAATTGAAGAACGCAATTCTCATCTACCTTACTCTCTCATTCTTCACTCTGAAATATATAAATTCCCGATTCTCCATCTGATCTCATAAATCCTCTGATCATACTGGATGTGTTAAAAGTCATTGCGATATTTCCAAAGTGGTCAAGTGCGATAACACCGCCATCAGCACCTATGGGTAATAATTTTCCGTTAATTACACTGTCAGCAGCAGCAATAAGGCCAAGGCCACCGTATTCCATTAAGGCGGAAATATCATAAGCAACTACATTCCTGATGAAGTATTCTCCATGTCCTGTGGCAGAAACAGCGCAGCTGTTGTTATCTGCAAATGTTCCGGCACCAATCACGGGTGAATCTCCCACGCGGCCATGCATTTTATTGGTCATGCCTCCTGTACTGGTCCCTGCTGCAAGGTTTCCGTATTTGTCAACAGCAACTGCTCCCACTGTTCCGTGTTTTTGGGATTTCTCTTTTTCCCTTTCCCTGGCTCTTTGCAGGCTGTTCCACCTGCTTTGCGTAAAGAACCACGATGAGTCCACGATTTCCAGCTTATGCTTACGGGCAAAAAGTTCCGCACCATCCCCGACAAGCATCACATGCGGGGAGGATGTCATGACCATACGGGCGGCCGTGATGGGGTGCCTAACATTGGTAATCCCTGCCACAGCTCCGGCATTCCGGTCGCGGCCATCCATGATAGATGCATCGAGCTCATGATTGCCCTGCGCAGTAAATACTGCCCCACGGCCGGCATTGAAAAGGGGGCAATCTTCCAGATAGCGTATCACGCTTTCAACAGCATCCAGACTGCTTCCGCCATTTATGAGAATATAACTGCCGGTATCCAAAGCATGCTGAATAGCTTCAATATAGGCCTGTTCTTTTTCCGGGGAGATGCTTTCCCGGGTTCCGCCACCCGCACCGCCATGTATTACGAGTGCCCACTCTGTCTGTTGCACAGGCTTACTTTCCTGGATAACGGATTCTGCCAACTTTTTAATGTCGTACAATCCGAACAGCTGTCCTGAAGTAAGCAGGATCACAATTACGATGACCCAACGGACAAAATTCACCCCTTTCTTAACGGCGAGCCGGGAGGCCACCAGGGCTCCGATCACATTACCTACTGTAAGTATAAGGCCGTATTCCCAGTTTACCTGTCCGTGCAACACGAAAATCAACAGGGCGACAGGAGTGTATAGCAACACAATGAAAACTTTTACTGCATTGGCTTTCACCAGGTCGTAGCCCACACCGAAAACGAGTGCTGTTAACAGGAAATAGCCTATTCCCATATGAATAAATCCACCGTAAATCCCGATCAGGAAAAAAAGTATGATCTGGAATATACTTGTCTTTTTCTTAAGGAGTTCCTCTTTGCCTGCAAGCCATTTCTGGGGCTTATAGAGAATGAATACCAGCATCAAAAGCATGATTACTGCAATGGACTTTTCGAAAAAAGTTTCATTGATATCAACTGCGATAAATGCTCCTAATATGGAGCCGAGCAAGGCAGGAATGCCCAGGGTAATGCCTTTTCGTGTGTCCAGGACTCTTTGCTGTCTGAAACTTCCGCTGGCCGTAAGTGTTTGCACAGCAATGGCAATCCTGTTCGTGCCATTGGCAATGTTGGCAGGCAATCCCAGAACCATCAATATTGACAGGGATATGATAGAACCGCCTCCTGCAAGGGTATTGATGAAGCCAACCATCAGGCCGGCAACAATCAGGACAATGATCTCTATCCAGTGCAGTTCCATTGATCATATTTTTGTTGAAGCATCAAATGTAAGGAAAATATGCTTTGGGGTTTGGAGTTTTGAGTGTTGGGTTTTGAGTGGATATTCGATGTTCGATATTCTGAATGGTGTTGGGTGGATTAAAATTTTAAGTTTTAAATTACTTTTACCCACCCCCTGTCCCCCTCCCTTCGAGAATGGAGGGGCCGGGGGAGGGTAAAAAGAAATACCAACTAAAATAAACTACCAATAACCAGCAACCAGCAAACCAGCAACCAGCCACCAGCATCCAGCATCTATTTAAGGAAAATTCTTCTTGTTCAATCCGTAACACTTCTGATAATGCTGATCAGGTCATCTGGTGTAAAGGGTTTGCTCAGGTATTCATCCATGCCTGCGTCAAGACATTTTTCACGATCACCTTTCATGGCATTTGCTGTCAGGGCTACTATGGGAGTCGGGTGTGTTTCGTTCAATACTGCTGATTCGATCTTACGTATATGGGCCGTGGCCTCGAAACCATCGAGAACCGGCATCTGAACATCCATAAGCACAAGGTCATAATTTCCTGCGTGGTACATGTCGATCGCTTCCTGTCCGTTATTGGCGATATCAACATTGTGTCCGGCATTGGTCAGGCTGTACTGTATGATCTTCTGGTTAATTTCATTGTCTTCGGCCAGAAGGATGCTCAGCATTTTGAATGGTTTCTTATCTGGCACGGGCTTCTTTTTTGCAGATTCAGGAGAAACTATTTTCTGGCTGCATTTTTCCAATTTGACTGTGAACCAGAAAGTGGAGCCTTTGTCCTGCTCGCTCTCAAGGCCTATTTCACCCTGCATCATCATCACCAGCTTTTTAGCGATGGATAATCCAAGACCCGTTCCTCCATAGTTTTTGGTGGTGGAAGTATCTACCTGTGAAAACAGCTGAAAAAGACTTTTCTTTCCGTTATCGGATATCCCGATCCCTGAATCAACAACCTTTACCATGAGTGTAACCTCATCAGCATGCTTTTCAAGGTCGTCGATAAAAATATGCACAAAGCCTTTTTCTGTAAACTTTACGGCATTGTTTACCAGGTTAAGTATGATCTGTTTGAGCCTTGATGGGTCACCACGCAGAAATTCGGGGATATTCGGGTTGATGAAGGTTTTGTAATTAAGAATTTTTTCCTCAGCCTTGATGTAAAGTATGTTTTCTATATCCTTAAGTACTTTTCTGATCCCGAAATCTTCTATCTCAAGTTCAAGTTTTCCGGCTTCAATCTTGGAGATATCCAGGACGTCATTTACCAGTGAAAGGAGGCTGCGTGTTGATGAAATAAGTATTTCCAGGTTTTCTTTTTCCTGTTCGCCCAGGCTGGCTTGTTTCAGTATCTCGGCCATCCCGATAATGCCGTTCATGGGGGTCCGGATCTCATGAGACATATTGGCAAGAAATTCACTTTTTGCCCTGGTACCTTCTTCTGCCTGTTCTTTGGCATACTGAAGTTCATTCTCATGTTTTATTCGCTCTGTGATATCCCAGGAAATTCCGACAAGTCCGATGATCTCCCCCTCATTATCACGGAAAGGAGCAAGGTTTGAGCTAAGCCAAACCTTTTTTTCTCCCTGTTGAATAATTTCCTCGATGTTGTACAGTGGCAGGCCGGACTGTATGACTTCCCGTTCCATCTCAGAATAATTATTCGTTTTATATTTAGGGAAAAGATCTTCAACCATTTTGCCTTTTATAACATAAAAAGGTAAGTTAACAAAGCGTTCAAAGGACTTGTTAACAAGGATATACTTGAGATTTGTATCTTTAAAATATACCAGTGCCGGGATGGTAGATAACAGAATACCTAATTCTTCCGCCCTTGTTTTAAGGGCCTCAACGGCATTGTTCAGGTCTTCTGTTGTCTTCTTTAGGAGTGAGTTCAGAACATTTTTATCCTTTAGGAGGCGCTCAAACTTAAAGTTAAGCACCTGCCTGTCATGTTGCAGGTTCTGAACACCCTGAAGAATTTCCTCTTTATGACTAAGGAAGTCTTCAAATGACCGGATGCCTTCAATGATCTTGTTTATTTTATTTGTTCGCTTTCCCATCATTAAGTAAAACGAGGGCGTAAGATATCATTTTTCCTTTAAACTAACAAGGGTATAGGTCTGATTGTAGAAATCACAGATACTTCCCATATTTGTTCCTATCTCCCCATACGTGAAAAACCCGGATACGGGAATGCCCCACTTTTCTGCTGAAAATTTGATTTCCTCGGTAATGACAGGGCCAAGTGCCAGGTACCTGGCCATGCAGGAAAACAGTAGCAACATATCAGCATCCTGATATTTTTCATAAAATTCATTGATCTTCTCTTTCGTACTGTCTATTACTTCAAAACCGGGAGAACTGGAAAAAGTAACAATGGCATCCTGAGGTACCGTACCTGCAAAGATCAAGGCCTTATTTTTCCGGTCTACTCCCATAACTGCCCGCAATGAATACGTGTCGTTATGTTTGATCAGCAATGGGTATTCAACCCCGATAGCCGGAAGATCAGCATCTTTGACATCAAGGTATTTCTTATATACTTCAAGTGCGGGTTCATCATCGATGCTATAAACAATGTTGCTTGTTGCGGATGTGACCCTCAGGTCTTTACCCAGTCCAACCCAGCCGCTGGTTGCGAGTCCTTTGATATCAATATGCTCCCTATCCAAAGCAATAGAGATGGCTCCGCTGTCTAAAACCATCTTGCCTGAAAAAACGAAAGGTTGCTCAAATCTGGTATCGTCGCCTGCCAGGCCACCAAACATAATTGTGTCATCTCCTGCTGCATCCAACGCCCCCTCAACCAATTCTTTGCCATCTAAACTCAGCCCGCTTGCAACAAGGATAAAGGCAGGATCCTTAAACTCCGACGCTCCCCATAAACCAATATCCCTGCCCAGATCAAAGGAAGACAGGCTTCCCCTTTCAATGATTCTGTAAGAGAAATATTTTTCGTTTAATTCCACAAGTGTTACCACTGCACCTTCCTCGTAAATACAATTTTCTGAATGGTCTGATAAGATATTACCTCCTGTGCTGCAGCCAAATACAGGGAATGGATAAGCCTTAAAGGCCTGAGAGGTTTTATGAATGCCCGGCTTTATGGATGCAAATACAAATGCCAGTGTAGGAGAGAAACCTTCACCAATTTGTTTGTCGAGCTTAATCTTGATCTCTTCCGGATTATTTGCTGCAAAAGATATTGTTTTCATATCCATGATATTTATAGTGAAACAATAATCTACGGATGTTCCGATCGTAATTTCCCGGATGCTTTTATCAGGCTAATGGGCAATCCGGCATGTTTTTTAACAATCAAAATCTCAGTTTTTTGAAATTAACATATGACATCGTTAATGAACATCATTATAATGTGCCTCCGGAAATTATTTACCGGAAAATGGCTACATATACAAATATACGAAATTTAAGGGCTAAAGACAAATACAAAATTATTGCGGGGAGCTGAGATGCTTAAGCGGGAAGCACTTTCTTGCCCAGAAACAGGACACTTAGAAAAAGGATGAGCAATCCGGCAGGAAAAAGGATGTAGGATGAAATGCCAAACGCGGCGGGAAGTGTTCCTGCTATTATCGAAACAGTTCCAACCGTGAGGGCGTATGGTAGTTGTGTCCGCACGTGCTCAATATGATTACACGAACTGGCCAGTGAACTGAGAATGGTAGTGTCGGAAATAGGAGAACAATGATCGCCGAGTACTGAGCCGGCCAGCACACAGGAGACCACATTATAAAAAATGAGCATAGATGTATTGTAGTCCATTCCGTAATCCTCGGTGATCAGCCAGGTGGCAGGCAGCATTAATGGGTACAGTATGGCCATGGTTCCCCAGGATGATCCGGTGGAAAATGAAACCAACGCTGCCAGGATAAAAGTAATGGCAGGTACAAGATAGGGTGAAAGTGACATCTCCAGCATGCTGGAGGAGATGAAACTTGCCGTATGCATGTGTTCGGTGACCAGTGCAACTGACCATGCCAGTATGAGGATCAGTACAGCAGTGAGCATGGTCTTGAAACCATTGACCAGGCTGTCGATGCTTTGCCGCAGACTGAGGATCCGCTGACTGACTGTAAGCAGAAGGGCCATCAATACACTGGCAAGAGATGACCATAACAAGGCTTTATATGAATCAGCATTGCCAATAATTGCTGAGATCTTTCGGCCCAATGTAAGCTGATCATCCGACCATATTGTGGGATCCCATCCCGTGTATATCAAGCCTGCTATTGTTCCGAAAATGATCACAAGCACCGGGATCACTGCATTAAACCACCTTGCTTTAATGGTTTCATCAAGCTCCAGTGTATTCACTTCACTGGAAAAAGAATTCATTTTGTCAGCGGTCACTGATTCTTCCTTTCTGGCTTTTCTTTCTGCTTTCAGCATAGGGCCATAATCTACGCCACGGTATATAATAAATAAGATGAAGACAAGGGTGAAAACAGGGTAGAAGGAATAGGCAAGAGAATTGAAGAATATCATATAAGCATTCTCATTGAGGCCAATCACGTTGATCCCGTCCTGGATATAACTCAGTTCGGCGCCTATCCAGGTGGTGACGAAAGCGATAGATGCGACAGGGGCTGCAGTAGAATCGACCAGGTAGGCGAGCTTCTCCCGGGATATCTTCAGCTTGTCTGTTACAGGTCTCATAGTGTTTCCTACCACCAGTGTGTTCGCATAATCATCAAAAAATATGATCACACCCATCAGCCATGTGATGAACTGCCCTGATCGTGCATTGTTCGCATATCTGGATAATATGTTCACGACACCTTTCATGCCTCCGTTCCTCGTAATCAGGTTGACCATGGCACCGATGAGCATTGAAAATATGATGATAGACAGGTGCCCCCGGTTTAACATGGCTTCAAGTAAATAGGTATCGGCAATGCTAAAAATGCCCTGGAAGATGGCTGCAAACAGATTGCTTCCTGCATAGAAATGAATGATGCTTGTGCCTACCAGTAAGCCGGCAAAGAGGGCAGAATAGACTTCCCTGAAAAGTAGTGCAAAAAGTATCGCGATCAGCGGTGGCAGTATTGACATCCAAAGAGGAATTGGAGTGAGCTCTTTTGCGTAAATGTAATCATCAGCAACAATGCTGATAGCCTTTCGTTCTTCAAGTGAATAAACAAAAGAACCCATGCCTTCATGGATTTGAATCTCTTTTGGTTCGCCACATACTTTAATGCTCAGTATGTTGTTTTCAAGTTCTTCAGCCAGTACCGGGTTTATGAGTTCAATATTTATCGTAAAAGGGATATCCTGAACAATGATAAAGGGGATTTCTGTCCGGATATCCTGTTTCCCGATAAACGGTTTTTCCTGTCCCGACAGCGGCATAACAAATACAAGGAACAACAGTACCGAAAGAAAAGTGTATGTGCTTTTGAATGACACGTTTTAGCGATTTAACATTTCTTTTGCCGCCAGTACGATCCCTTCCGTATCAAAGCCACACTCATGATGAAGTTCTTCCTGTTTGGCATGGCTGATGAAGCGATCGGGGATTCCGAGCCTGTGGATATTTTTATTGTAGCCGTGCTCGGATTGGAATTCCAGCAGGGCGCTGCCGAGGCCTCCCAGTATCGTTCCGTCTTCCACGCTTATGATATGATCGTATGATTTAAAAACCTCATGCAGCAAGCCCTCATCTATGGGTTTGAGAAAACGGATATCGTAATGGGCTGCTTTAATATTTTCTGCTTCCAGCTCCACTGCAGCCTTTGTTGCATAATTACCAACATGGCCTATTGTGATGATGGCGATGTCCTGGCCTTCCCGAAGTTTTCTTCCTTTTCCAACTTCCAGCTCATGCATTGGTTTTTCCCAATTAGGCATCACTCCGCGCCCTTTCGGATAACGAATGGCAAAAGGCCCCTTTCCACTTGTCTGTGCAGTGAACATCATATTCCTGAGCTCTTCTTCATTCATGGGTGATGCGATAGTCAGGTTGGGGATGGCCCGCAGAAAAGCAAGATCGAAGGCGCCGTGGTGTGTTGCACCGTCTTCACCTACAAGCCCACTCCTGTCGAGACACAGAACAACCGCCAGTTTTTGTATTGCCACATCATGAATGATCTGGTCATAAGCTCTTTGTGCAAAGGTGGAATAGATATTGCAGAAAGGGATCATGCCCTGGGCAGCAAGCCCTGCTGCGAAGGTGACGGCATGCTGTTCGGCAATGCCAACGTCGAAAACCCTTTCAGGCATGACTTCCATCATGAGGTTCAGCGAGCAGCCGCTTGGCATGGCCGGGGTGATTCCCACGATCTTATCATTTTGCTTTGCCAGCTCAATGATGGTTTTGCCAAATACTGTCTGGTATTTTGGAGCTTGCTTTTCCCGGCTTTCAATATTGGTGAGTTTGCCGGTTTTCCTGTCGAAGGTTCCGGGAGAATGAAAAGTAGTTTGATGTTTTTCTGCTTCTTCAAATCCTTTTCCTTTCGTGGTAACAATATGCAAGAGTTTAGGGCCCTGTATCCTTTGCAGATCCCGGAGAATTTTCGAAAGGTGAACAACATCGTTGCCGTCGATTGGTCCAAAATACCGGAAATTCAATGATTCAAACAGGTTGCTTCTTTTTAAGATCGTTGACTTAACAGCATTCCCAATTTGCTTAACTATAGCACGGGTATTCTTTCCGTATCGTGTTCCACCACCCAGCAGCAACCATATTTTGTCCTTGATCTTATTATAGGTCTTGGAGGAGATCATCACTGCCAGGGATTCTTTAATGGCCCCGACATTCTTGTCGATGGCAATCCCGTTATCATTGAGGATCACCAGCAGATTGGCATTGGAAACTCCGGCATTGTTCATGGCTTCCATGGCCATACCACCAGTCATGGCGCCATCACCGATCACGGCAATATGCAGCCTGCCATTGTCTTCTGTCAGGGCTGAGGCTGTTGCCATCCCAAGGGCAGCTGAAATGGATGTGGATGAATGTCCCGTGCCGAATGCATCATATTTGCTTTCCGCCATCCTGGGAAATCCACTGATGCCACCTTTCATACGATTCGTGTGGAAGCTGTCGCGGCGGCCTGTCAGTATCTTATGGGTATATGCCTGGTGGCCCACATCCCAGATGACTTTATCATAGGGTGTGTTGAATACATAATGAATGGCTACGGAAAGTTCAACAGTACCCAGACTGGCCCCGAGATGCCCGGGATTGTGTGAAGTCTCGTCCAGGATAAACTCCCTGATCTCCCGGCATAATTCCGAAAGCTGACTTTCCTTCAGCTTCTTGAGATCGGAAGGATCGTTGATACTGGATAATAATTTTCCTGCCTGTGCACTCATGAGCTCGCCATCTTTATAATGCACTGCAAAGTTAACATGAAAATTGATACTTGATACTGGTTACTGGTTGCTGGGATTCATAATGATGAGATCCTGATGATTATTGAAGAAACTATTTCGGGAAGCTATTTATTGCTTACGCACAAGATAAATTGTAAATTTGAACAATAATGAAAAAGGAAACTTGATAAATGGCAATATTCCAAAAACCTGTAATACAAAAATATCTATAAAAAAGAAATGACAGAAAACAGTTTTTTTAACAAACAATCTGCTCTAACCTCAGCAAAAACTAAGATATACAAAGATTATATACAAGGTTATCTGCTTAAACTTTTAATGTCTTATGGCACTTGCTTAATTTCAGATTTATTTTGTGGCGCTGGTAAAAATGGTAAAGAAAATGGTAGTCCATTAATATTAATTGAAAGTATAAATTACATTCTCTCGTCGCCTCTATTACAGAAAAAAGGCAATTTAAGAGTTCATATATTATTTAACGACCAAGATGCAGAGAATATTGACAATCTAAAAAGAGAACTTGACAATGTAGAGTATGACAGGAATATTATAAATATCCTCATTAAAAATGAGAAATATGAAAATTTATTACCTGAACTTATCAGAAACCCCGAGAAATTAAAAATTCCTAAATTCTTCTTTCTTGACCCATTCACATATTCTAATGTTAAGATGCAAGATTTAAAGCAATTAATGTCTTTGTCATTTACAGAAGTATTATTGTTTATACCCATTTTTCACACTTATCGTTTTTCAAGCTCCGATTTTGACGAAAAGCATAAAACAAGAAAATTTATTGAAGAGTTTACTGAAAAGGGAATAACGGATTATGAAAACATCAATGATTTTATGTTTTCAGTAAGAGAAAAACTTCTACAAGAGATTTCAATTCAAAAAGAAAATCCAATCCCATATGTAAGACCTGTTTTATTAGATGATGGCGGCAGTAAAAATTCACTGTTTTTGCTTACAGGTCATCAAAAAGGTATGCTGTTAATGAACAAAATAGCATTTAAAAGCACTGATGATGGTAGTCGTGTAAACGTTAAAAACATTAATCAAAGTTCTCTTTTTCAAGCAGATGAAGCATCAATATTTTATGATA
>JABMQZ010000120.1 GCA_013202965.1 Bacteroidota bacterium
TCGAACGTGGCAAGAGTGATATTCAAATGACTACTTATTATAAATTGATAGAGACAGGCCTGGGGAAACGCCTGCAAATCTTCATTCAGTAATATGATGAACATATTGAGTCGTGTCTTCAAGAGTGCGCCACAGGTAACCTCACCAAGCTAATGAGAAAGTCCTGACTATCAGGTATTTAATAGTTTGGGTTTTGCATTTTGTTGATTTGGAGTCAAATAAACGCATTTTTCTCCCATAGTTTGGTTAACTTCAATAATTCGTCAGTGACTCTCGATTCATAATTTATAACTAAATTCGTTTATGTATAGTTTTTGGTAAGAATGAAACAACAAAGCTAATTTTATAAGTAAGGACTGTATTTTAAAATGAGATTTTTAAGCAGTTGCATGTATAGGCCATAGATTCAATAAGGTTACAGATGAAAACCCATTTAACAGCTTCATGAAAAACGGAATAGAATGTAAAACACATTTCAAAAATGAAATTGCCAGCAAAAAAAATCTTTGGTATTTTCTTCTCTTTTTTGCTATTATTCTAACGTCTTGCTCCCCTTCAGACGATAGAAAAAACATAAACCTGGCTTTAAAGGTTGATAACAAAACATATCTGCTAAGTAGTTTGGGAGCTTTTATAACTGAAACCAAACTTAAAAACAATGAGAGCCCGCCAATCATTAAATCAACTCGAATAGTTGAAGTTGGTGGCGAGCTTTTTGTTGAGCCTTCATGCCTTGAAAATATTGTAAATCTTATTTCCGGAAATTATATTCTTTATGATTATAAAGAGAAAAGTTTTGATGGTTATGTAACTGAAAGAAAGTATGATGTTTATGATAAAAAATATAGTACCGAGAGCACCGAAAAAATAGGTGAAATGCTTTCAATAACAAACATTTACCTCTCTGACACTGCTCAAACCAAAGAACTTCATATCTCATGGCAAAGAACGCCCAATCAAAAACCACTTAAAAATTGTTTAGAGATGTCATTGTGGATAGATTGTTCATACAAACCCGGAACAACAACGGTGGCATTGGAGAAATACATTATGATCGAATTGAACAAGATAGTTGAATTCTATGACTATAATATTATAGTTGATTATATAGCAGAGGATGAAATTCTGTACGTAATTGTCAATTAATAGAACTTCGGAAATAGGTAAAAATCTGGAAATTTTTGGATTGTTGTTTAGATGGCAGCGATGGCACGACGTATAAGATCTACCGAAGTGAAGCTGCCTTCGAATATAGCGCAATCGTGCAATCCAAAGAGTCCGGCGAAGACAATCTCGCCACTGGCGTGGAAACTACAAATTCCAAACTCCGAACTTCAAGTCAATGCCAGGTCCAGGATCTAAATCTCAAAAGTTTTTGAATTTAGTATTTGAAGAATTAAATATTGTTTCGAATTTAGGGATTTAGGATTTCGTGCTTAATTACCACTATCCTGTTCTTCAGCCGCAGCAGCAGCCTCAGCCTGCTGCATCTCTTCCTCCGAAATCCAGCCACCGCCAAGGGCTTTGTATAATTGGATATAGGATGTAAGCAGATCGCGTCTTACAGAAGAATAAGCCAACTGGGCATCGAACGACTGCCTTTGCGATTCGAGAACTTCCAGGTAGCTGGTAACGCCTTTGTCATAACGTTCTCCTGATAGCATTTCTGCATTTTCTGCCGCTTTCACCCTTGCTTTCTGGGCAATAAGCTCTTCTTTCAGTGTTTCAATACTGATCAGCGCATCCTCAACATCCTTGAATGCCTGTATTACAGTGTACTCATAATTAATACGGGATGCTTCTGCAAGATATCTCTGTTGTTCAACCCTGCGTTTATTTTTTCCGAATTGAAATAGCGGGCCGAGCAAACTTCCACCTACCGACCAGGCCATCCCTCCGGTAGTGAAAGCTGATAGCTCACTGCTGGCTCCACCCATCAGGCCTGTCAGGCTTATGGAAGGAAAACGCATCGCCACCGCCACCCCGATCAGTGCATTTTGTTGCATATAATCCGCTTCGGCCTGCAGAATGTCAGGTCTTCTTGCCAGGAGTTGTGATGGCAGTCCTGTGGGAATGTCAGGCGGGAATTCCTGATCATAGAGCTTGCTGCCCGTTGGTATGGAATCGGGCATCCTGCCCAGAAGTATGCTCAAGGCACTTTGATCAAAGGCAATATAGCGTCTGTAAACCGGTATGGATGCTGCAGCGATGGCTTGCTGGATCTGTGCCTGGTTCAGGTCGATCTCAGGGATGGTCCCGTAATCAAAACGGTATTGGATAATTTGTGTTCCGCTATCGCGGGAGGCAAAGGTACGTTGCGATATCTCATATTTGGACATATCATCCAGTAACTGAAAATAGGTGCTGACCACTGAGGTTACCAGGCTGATCTGCATGACCCTTAAGCCATGTTCCGATGAAAGTAATTCCGCACGGGCGGCTTCCGTCGACCGGCGATACTTGCCCCAGAAATCGATTTCCCAGACCAGTTCAGGGAAGGCATAGAAATTACTTCCGACATCGGTTTTTATTCCTGCATAATTTCCTCTTGAGGCGCCTGCGGAAACGTTGATAGTTGGAAAGGCATCAGCCTTGGTATAGCCTACATTGGCCCTGGCGGCTTCAATCCTGGCGGCTGCCTGTAGTGCATCCTTGTTATCTTCCAGGGCAATCCTGATCAGGGTATCCAGGATGGGATCTTCGAATAAGTCCCACCATTTCAGGTTGATGATGGTATCAGTTAATTCCGGGTCAAAACAATAAGCTTCGGGACTGTCCGTCTGTGGTGACTGAAAGTCAGGCCCTACCTTACATCCCGCCAGGTAAATGATCAGGGAAAATACAGATAATATGATGATGGCTCTTTTCATAGCATAACTCATTTGTTCACTTTCAAATTTTCTTCAGCCAGTTTTCTTTTCTTTTCATATCCGGCAATCTTGCCAATCAAGACGAACAGCATGGGATACATGAACAAACCAAGGAATGTGGCCAGTGTCATTCCTCCGAACAATGCCATACCCATTACTTTTCTGGCTTCAGCACCTGAACCGCTGGCAATTACGAGCGGAAAGACGCCAAAAATAAATGAGAAGGCAGTCATCAGTATCGGCCTGAACCTGGATTTTGCTGCTTTGATGGCAGAATCAAATAAATTCAGCCCATTCTTAAATTCATCGTTTGCATATTCAACAATAAGGATGGCATTCTTTGCTGCCATACCAACCAGCATCACAAAAGAAACCTGTGCAAAGATGTTATTCTCAAAAGTCGGGCTGTACAGCCTGGCTGCCCATAAGAAGAGCATGGCACCGAAAATGGCAAAAGGAGTTCCCAGAAGAATGCTGAACGGCAATGACCAGCTTTCATACTGTGCAGCAAGGATCAGGAAAACAAAGATCAGGGAAAAGGTCATGATGATCCCCAGGGAGCCGGAGGCTTTATTCTCCTGGTATGACATGGCGTTCCATGCATAGCTCATATCCTCCGGAAGAACCTCTTTTGCTACCTCTTCCAGGGCAGTCATCGCCTCAGCAGATGTATAGCCCTCTGCAGGCGATCCGGTCACCTCAACCGACCTGTATAAATTAAATCTGGAGGTATAATCCGGCCCGGAAATATTCTCGATCCTGACCAGGGTGCCCAGGGGAACCATATCTCCATTATTATTTTTAATAAAGAAATTGCTGATCTGTTTTTCATCCACCCGGTATTGCGGTTCTGCCTGGATATAGGTTTTATATAATCTGCCGAAGCGCGTAAAGTCATTCACATAAGCGCCGCCCATAAATGCTCCAATGGTGGTGTAAAGATCATTCAGCGGAATGCCAAGTTTCAGTGCTTTCTCTCTGTCAATATTCATGTAGCGTTGTGGAACAGATGCCTGGAAAGTTGTAAAAGCATTACTGATCTCAGGCCGGGCCATGGCTGCCTGCATGAATTCTCCTGCATTGCTTGAAAGGTAAATGGGTGTGTTGCCGCCCCGGTCCTGGAGCATGATGCTGAACCCGGAACCGTTACCCAGCCCCGGAATTGCAGGTGGCCCGAAAGCAAATGCCTGCGCTTCTTTAATATTAATGGCCAGTTCTCTGTTGATCTTGTGGATAAACTCTTTGGCAGTCAAATCCCTGTCGGACCAATTTTGAAGAGAAATAAACATAAAGCCCTGGTTGGATGTCATTGCACCGGAAAGAATGCTGTAGCCTGTGGCAGTTGTAACATATTTAACTTCCGGATGCTTCATTAGCAGGTCTTCAATTTTTTTTGCCACTTCATCAGATCGTTGAAGGGAAGAAGCATCGGGCAATTGCATATTTACAAAAAGATACCCCATATCCTCTTCCGGTATAAATCCTCCGGGAACTAACTTCATAAAAACGCCCGCGCCAATAGTTATTATAATGATAAAGATCACGGACCGTTTGAGTTTCCGTGTGACCACATGCGTAAAACTCATATAGGAATTGGTGGTATTTCCCATAACCTTATTAAAGCCTTTGAAGAATTTTCCAAGTAAGCCCTTGTAAGGCTTGGGCTCTTTTAGCAATAATGAACATAATGCAGGACTGAGTGTAAGCGCATTGACAGAGGATACAAGCACCGAAACGGCTATGGTGATCGCAAATTGCTGGTACAGCCTGCCGGTGATACCTGCCATTCCGGCCACGGGTATAAAAACAGCAATCAGTACGAGCGTAGTGGCAATTACAGGAGCTGTTACCTTGCGCATGGCCTGAATAGTGGCCTCTTTCCTGTTCATGCCGGCAGCTATATTTACCTGCACTGCTTCAACCACCACAATGGCGTCATCTACCACAATACCGATGGCCAGTACCAGGCCGAGCAAAGAGAGCACATTGATGGTGAACCCAAGCAGTGGGAAGAATATGAACGCTCCTACCAGGGAGACCGGGATCGCAATGGTTGGGATGAGTGTGGCCCGCCAGTCCTGGATAAAGATGAATACAACAAAGATCACCAGCGCAAGGGCAATGAAAAGTGTTACCACTATATCGTTTATTCCGGCAGTGATCGCTTCTGTTGTGTCCAGTGACACATCATATCTGATGCTTTCAGGAAACTTTTGCGCAATCACATCCATTTCATCTATTACCTGTGTGGCAAGTTCCACGGCATTGGATCCGGGAGACTGGTAAAGGCCAATAATGGCACAGGTTTTCCCATTTAACCTTGTAAAGGCATTATAGGTCTCAACACCAAGGTTGATGGTGGCGATATCCTTCAATTTTACCTGTGAGCCGTCAGATTGGGTGCGAACCACGATCTCACCAAAGGCTTCAGGCGTGCTGAACCGATCAGGAAGGCGTACAGAATAAGTGAATTCTGTTCCCGCCGGGGCAGGCTCGGCCCCAAACTTACCTCCAGGAACAATAATATTCTGTTCGTTGATGGCCTGCAGGATCTCGGGAACGGTGATGCCCATCTGTGACAGACGGTCGGGCTTAACCCATATACGCATCGAGTAATCTGATGCCCCAAGAACATTTACACGACCGATTCCCTTAATACGGGACAGCTGGTCTTTTATGTTGATCAGGGCGTAGTTCCCGAGGAAATCCTGGTCGTATCTTCCGTCTGATGTCAATGTGATCAGCATCAGGATATTCGGCAGGGATTTCTCGGTTGTAACACCAAACTTTTTAACACCTTCCGGCAGCTTTGCTGTGGCCGCAGATACCCTGTTCTGGGTGAGCACAGTGTTCATGTCAGGGTCTGTACCAACAGTAAATGACACATCAATCACCATGGTTCCGTCATTTGCATTGGTGGATTGCATGTAGATCATGTTATCTACACCGTTGATCTGCTGCTCCAGGGGCGTGGCTACAGATTCTTCCACATTCAATGCATTTGCTCCGGTGTATGTAGCCCTGACCTGAACAATTGGAGGGGTCAGGTTGGGATACTGCTCAATGGGCAAACCAATCAGCGATACCATACCGACGATCACGATCACGATGGCAATAACCATTGCAACAATTGGCCGGTGAACGAAAAAATTTCCTTTATTTTCTGCCATGGCTTTGCCTATTGAAGATTGGTTTTGCTTTCAAATTCAATGATTTTTGGGATGATCTCCATTTCCGATCGTACTTTTTGAAGGGCATCGATCACTACTTTTTCATTGACCTTTAGCCCTTCCTCAATCAGCCAGTAATCTCCTATGGTAGTCCCGGTGGTGACCTGTCGTGATTCAACAATATTGCTATCGTTGACCACATATACTGAATGCAGTCCCTGTAATTCCATGATACAACGCTGAGGGATCAGGATGGCATCCTTAATATTTCTTGCAATAACTTTCACTTTTGCATAGAGTCCCGGGCGCAGGATCAGTTTTGGATTTGGAAAATTTGTCTGGATGAGAATGGAACCTGTAGATGCATCAATGCTTCTGTCGATGAAATCAACTGTACCCATTTCCGCATATACGGATCCGTCGGAAAGAATGAGTTCAATATTGGGGTCTCTTTCCGGATCAGGCTCTCCTTCAGCCTTCAGACTCATTTTTTCAATGTATTCCCGTGATAAATAGAGGTAATCATTTTCGGTGATGTAAAACCTCACTTTTACATTGTTGGTTGCAGAAACCGTATTCAGGATCACGGGGTTTGGGTCCTTACCAACAAAATCACCTACCCTGGCTTTTGTAATGCCGATGATGCCGTTGATAGGGGAGTATATCTTTGTATACCCGAGTTGAATCTGAGCAGAATTTAAATTCGCTTTTGCTGCTTCAACCGCTGACACAGATGCATCATAATTGGCCTGGGCGGCATCCAGATCACTTTTACTCACCGCGTTCAGCTCAGCAAGAGGTTTGTACCTGTCCAGGTCACTTTTTGCTTTGACCATCATAGTTTTAGCTGCTGCCACTTCACTTTGTTGTGCATTTACTGTGGCTTCAAGAGGACGGGGGTCGATGGTATAGAGCAATTGCCCTTCTTTGACATCAGACCCTTCTTCAAAGTTGATGCTTTCCAGGAATCCTTCAACCCTGGCCCGGATGGGGATGTCTTTTTCGCCGTAGACTTCACCGATGTATTCCCGGTAAACAGGAACATCTTTCTGAAGAACTTTTACTACACTGATCTGCTGTGGAGGAGGCGTCACCTGCTCCTTGCTGCCACATGAGGCCCAGAGAAATGAGCCCAATGAAATAAGAAATATACTTCTGAAAAAAAGTGAACGCATAGCTAAACTGTATTGATTGATGAATATTCTTCTGAATATGCGAAGATAATAAAAGCCCAACATATATTGGCCTTAAGTTATATTAAGACCTGCCGGAGAAAGAATTGTTCATTGAATTTGGAGCTTGTCAGTGATAAAAAGAGAAGGGGAATTATTCTATTCTTTTTGAAGCGGCCCCGTGCTTCAGGATCAGGACTTATCCGGCACACGGATCTGATGATTATATATTTGCATAAAACCACCATTTATATATTGTGGTTTGTCGAGCCACCTTTGTTCCACAAGCCTGGAATATTGCTCTACCGTTTGTTTGACGCGATCTTCCCTGTCCATGCTTTCCGTTCCTGTGTTGAGGGGTTTTTCTATGTCAATAAATAATTTTCCTTTTACGGCTATGATGAATACAGGAAAAACCGGGGCGCCTGTGAGTATTGAAAGCTCTGCAAACGTAGCACGGTATCCCCGCATCTTTCCCAGGAATACGACATTATGGCTGGACCTTCCGTGAGAACCATCACCCAAAAGGTGAATGATATTTCCTTGTTCCAGTAATTCTTTGGCTTCGAATAATTGGGTAAAGGCTTCACTTTCGCCCCCTCGTTTGAAGACCAGGAGTTTAGGTTTCCAATTATCTCTCAGGCCTTTGAATTTGACAGACTCAGCGCCTTTTTCTCCGATAATGGTATAGAAGTTCCTGTAGCCCAGCCTTGGGAAAAGGGAAAATGCAACAGCAGGCAGGCCATAATGGCTTCCAAGCAGGATCACCCCCTTACCTTCATCATATCTTTTTTTGAATTCTTCCACACCATTTACCTTAAGCCTTCTCCTGAATGACCACGAGCGCATACGAGAAACAGAAGATGCTCGCCAGCCATGCAAGTAGTTAAGTGAAAAAAACCCGGATATTACCTCTTGCCGGCCCCACTTATCGGGAAAGCCCTCCAGGAACTCTTCAATGATCGGCAGTTTCTTCTTAAAGAAACGTTTTTGGGAAAAATCTGTTTTGCAAAACCATGATATGTACCTTGCTCCGAGGCCATAAGGAATATATTTGATCCCTTGTTCAGAATTGAAGAACTCTGTGATCCGTCTGATATTCCTCTTGGTTAGCAGGGGGTTTTTCATGAGTGCAAGAACTTATTATTGATAAATGCTGCAAGGGATTTTATATTGGGGGTTTCAAGAATGGCTTTGATATCGAGCTTAATGTCGAATTTTTTTTCAACCTCGGCACAGGCTACAAATAACCCAAGGGAGTTTGCCCCTATTTTGAGGAAGTTATCATTGGTCCCAATGGGAGATATTTTCAGCACCTTTTCGAATATTTCAAGCAGTATCGTTTCGGTATCGTTGGCCGGTGCTTCTTTCTCAATGCTGTCTTCAGCCTGCCATTCCGGCTCAGGCAGGATAGCATGGTCAATCTTTCCAATGTCATTTTTTGGCAGAGCATCAATGCTGATTATATGTGAAGGCAACATATAATCAGGGAGCACCCTGCTCAGCATTGACTGTGTATATACAATATCAGGTGCATCACTGCCGGAGGGTACCACATATGCTATGATATGATCAATACCCTGGGGGTTTTTCATTAAAACACAGCTTGCTTCCCTGATATCCTTGCTTTCCAATAATATATTTATGATCTCACCGAAATCGATTCTGTATCCGCGTAGTTTTACAACCTCATCTTGTCTCCCGATGTGAACGATACAATCATCATCCAGGAAGTAAGCAATATCGGAAGTTTTAAATATCCGGATATTTTTATTGGCTGGATCGGTGGTAAAATCCTGTTTCTGCAACTCAGGCCTTTTCCAGTAGCCCTCCGTGACATATTCACTCCGTAGAATAATTTCACCGACAGTATTTTTCTGTGCGGGATTTCCCTTCTCATCAAGAATGCTCAATTCCATACCCTCAACAGCATATCCAATTGGAATGATATTGCTTTTGATAATGGTATCATGTTTTATGATGAAGCTTCTCATGATATAGGCTTCCGTACTGGCATATATGTTTACCATCACAGTATTCCGGTCGAAGACCTCCAGTGCTTTTTCAACATCGCTTCTATATAAGGTTTCTCCGCCAAGAAGCAATAATCTCAGATCGGGGTAGCTGTCTTTTCTGTCCTGTACAGACAGGAAATGACGCAGGAAAGAAGGGATCATCATGGCAAAACTGATCTGTGATTCTTTAAACCACTTGCTGAAACCGAAGAAATTCCCGGATTTTAAATTATAGGTTTTTAGCTCACAGGCGTTCAGGAGCCCCCCCAGAAGCGGCAGGGCATGGGCAGAGAAACCGGATGACAGGTAATAAGCAATCTTGTCTGAGGGGAGAATGCATAACTGTTCTGACATTCTTTTTATGAAATGCACCATATTCCGGTGGCTCTGCAATACACCTTTAGGCTTGCCCGTTGAGCCGGATGTGTAAAGAACAATGGCATTATCGGAAGGAAGGACCGCTGTCTGAGGCTTGCTTGCAGGTATTTCGTCAAGCCATTGGTCTGCATATTCCAGGACGATACCCTGAGAGAGGCCCCTGGCTTCATTTTTATTATCCTCAATACAAATCAACATTTTACAGCCGGCATCTTCCAGGATGAAATTATTCCGTTCCTCCGGAAATGAGGTGTCAAGGGCTACATATGCCCCACCGGCTTTTAAGATGCCGAGGATTGCAATAATTTGATAAACATTATTATCAATTAAGAAAGCAACATTTCCCGGCTTTGAACCGAAAAGATCGATAATTCTGTGGGCCAGCTTATTTGTTGCCTTTTGTAGTTCCGAATAACTTAAAGTTAAATTCTCATCTGTGACAGCAGGCCTGTCAGGGAATTTATTGGCGATATCATCAAAACGATCATGGATACATTGCTCGATGGTATCAAAAGGTATTGGGTTTACAGCCATCAGCTTGATATGGGTTATAAGTATGTAATTCCAGTGTCAGCCCATGCATATTTTAGCCACACTCACGACTTATGCACACAAAACACTTGATTTAACACTTGCTTTTTGATAATTTCATCGCAAATCCTGATATAAAGGTAAAATTAATTTAAAAATTTGAAATCAAATCATGTGCATGCAAGTATTTGGAATCCGCATATCTGCCTAAAGGAGTAAAGAAATATGAATGGGAACCTGCTGTTTTAAGCTCCGGACTGTGTTTTGCCAGGCTATTGTCAGGTGACAAGAGACATATAAAGAAAATCATTAATATGAGATAATTGAAAAACCAATTCTTATCTGAGAAGCTGCAGCAATTCTTCCTTCACTACTAAAAATTTGCATACAGGTAGGAAATATCAACATTGCTCTGGTACATGAGCAGAAATATGAGCAGTACCAGTAATATCATTCGGGTCAGGATCTTAAAGACTATCTTTTTCATTGATATGATTTTTTATTTTCAAATAGATCAGGTAAGCACCATAACTGGAATGATGCTGGTTGTCAATAAATGCACCGGGGACATCAGAAATATCTGTTGCATCAATAAAATCAGCATTATACTCCAGGAGTATATTTCTGATGTGGCTTACAGTATTTAAATAAGCATCAAGGTAAGCAGGATGATATTTCTTTATATAGATTGTATTCACAGGACCAAGTACATAAGTAGGCTTTACATTGAGTTCATTACAAAGTTCTATGAATGCGGTTAGTTCACGATTCCGGTAATCGTTATCCGAGATAGGATTCAGCCATGTCCTGCCCAGAAATTCATAGGTGACATTCCAGCTGGTATCAATATAGGCCGTGTCAATTTTGCCAAAATTTGCAAAGCTTGAAAAGCCTGTTTTCTCTTCGGCTTGAAAAAACAGATCTTCCTCGTACTTATCAGGGAACAACCAGTAGCGAAGATCCTGAAAAAATGGCTTCCTGATCTTCCGCAGCCAATACTCCATTGTAAATAGAAACTTTTCTCCCGGATTCAATACATCTCCATATGGTTTAACGACACTAAGAATGTCTTTATATTCTTCATGATTTAATTTGAGTTTTCTATATACAGCGTAGTTGTTATACCTTATCCAATACCCTTTGTTGAAGCCATTGAGCTCGCTCCTCCAGTAAACCGGATTAATAAAATAAATTATTTTCAGGGAATCAACCTCCTTTTTGTGATTTAACAGCATGGGAATATGTATGCCACATGCTCTTCCGGCGCCTCCCAGTACTGAAAACCTTACTTTCAGCGAGGTGTCCTGGTCGAGGAACTCATAATAATTGCCATCCTTGAGTGTAGTGGTTTCAGAAGTTCCGAGACAGATATATCCATCGTTTCGTTTAACTGATCCGATAAATTCTGATACCTGTGGATGGTCATTATATTTAAAGTATTTGCCATTCAGATTGAGAAGTTGCTTCTCAATATGTGAAGAAGGATATTCCGGTATCAGGATATTGCCTGAAATGAGTAAAGCAATCAGCGAAATGAACAGAAAAAGCCCGTATTCACTCAGTGTTTTGGTTTTATATATATATCGGATCAACTTCAAAATAACAATGTGTTAAAGATCTCAATGATTTGTTCTTGTGAGTATTGAAAAAACATCCAGCCAATGGTCACAAACAAGAAAGTCAGCAGGATGCTACCGATTTTATAAATGTTATTCCTGAGCACCCTGTCCGGCAGTTTTATGTACACCTTCCATAATTTTCCGATGGAAAGGCCTACGCCATGCCAGAGTCCCCAATACACAAAGTTTATCGCGTCACCATGCCATAAACCACAGATGAAAAATGTAAACAGGTAGCCGGTAACCGTAATTGACATTCGTGGAAAACGGGGGAATAACCGATTTAGCAATGACAGGGACGGCTTAAAAACATAGGCAAAAAGAAAATTGGAAAAAGTCATATGCCAGCGTTTCCAGAAAACAGATAAATTCTCTGAGAAA
>JABMQZ010000121.1 GCA_013202965.1 Bacteroidota bacterium
GAAGAAACCCAGGGACTGATCATATTTCCTTTTTATTTATGAATTGGCTGGAAGCATTAATACTTGGAATTGTCCAGGGACTGACAGAATTTTTACCTGTGAGCAGCAGCGGCCATTTGGAACTTGGCAAGGCCCTTCTTGGAATAAATGCAGCAAACAGCCTGATATTTACTGTTGTTGTACATGGTGCCACCGTCCTTAGTACCATTGTTGTATTTCATAAAGATATTCTGAATTTGCTGAAGGGCCTTTTTGCTTTCAGATGGAATGACGAGACTGCTTATATTGCCAGAATATTTATTTCAATGATCCCGGTAATATTTCTTGGGATCTTCTTTAAAGAAGAAATAGAAGGATTTTTTACGGGAAATGTAGTCTTTGTAGGATCCATGCTGATTATAACCTCTGTGTTGCTTTTATCTACTTACCTGATAAAAAATAATACTAAAAAGATCTCATTTCTTGATTCGTTTATCATTGGGGTAGCTCAGGCCCTGGCTGTATTACCGGGCATATCCCGTTCAGGAGCAACCATCTCAACAGCTTTGCTGCTTGGCAATAAGAAAGCCAATGTAGCCCGCTTTTCTTTTCTCATGGTATTGATCCCGATCATTGGTGCTAATTTTAAAGATATTTATGATGGGGGGATGTCTGCCGAAGGCGGAATTGGAATCATTCCCCTGCTCGTTGGTTTTCTGGCGGCATTCATATCGGGACTGCTGGCCTGTAAATGGATGATTGGAATTGTTAAGAAAGGAAACCTGATATATTTTGCGTTATATTGTTTTTTAATCGGAACAGTAGCCATACTGGCAACAACAGCTTTTTGAAATACATGCCATCTTCCAGAAAATATAATTTTCCCGAGGGGGAAATCATGCTGATCGATAAACCTGCAGGCTGGACTTCCTTTGACGTGGTGAATAAGATCAGGTATATGATAAAACGTCATCTGGGAATCAGAAAGATCAAAGTCGGACATGCAGGCACCCTGGATCCGCTTGCCACGGGATTGTTGATTGTTTGTACAGGAAAAGCGACGAAGCAGATCTCAGGCTTTACCGGCCTGGACAAAGAATATACAGGAGCTTTTTATTTGGGTGCAAGCACTCCCTCTTATGACAGAGAAACTGCCATAGATCAAACGTATAAAACCGATCATATTTCTGCGAAGCTTATACAGGATACTGCGAAAAAGTTTTTGGGTACGATTGAACAGATCCCTCCGGCTTTTTCAGCCGTTAAAATTGATGGTGTAAGGGCCTATAAAAAGGCAAGGAAACAGGAGAATGTAAAATTGTCTCCCAGGCAGGTCGATATTTATAAGTTTGAGATCACAGAAACAGGAGTTCCGGAAACTTCTTTCAGGGTCTTGTGCAGCAAGGGAACTTATATTCGCTCGCTCGCTTATGATTTTGGAAAATCCTTAAACAGTGGAGCTTACCTGTATTCACTTTGCCGTACCAGCATAGGGAACTTCTCCCTTAAGGATGCGATAAGCATGCAGGACCTGGAAAAAGAAATGATCCTCATGCAACAAAACAGCTGATCTTTTGTTAAGATTTAATTCAGGTAGCAACTTACCAAAATACCTCGAAAGCACTTATTTATAAGGGAAAGGTTTGACAAATGGCACAATTTTTTGTATCTTTGCAAATTCATTTCCTGAAGACACTAAAACTAAACAGAGACGAATGAAATTATCGCAATTCAGATTTCATTTACCTCCTGAACTCATTGCAAATCATGCTCCCGAAAATCGGGATGAAGCCAGGATGATTGTATTGAACAGGAAGAAAGGTACCATTGAGCATAAAGCATTTATCGATATTCTTAAATATTTTAATGACGGAGATGTATTTGTCATTAACAACACAAAAGTATTCCCTGCCCGCCTGTTTGGCACCAAAGAGAAAACCGGTGCGGACATTGAAGTTTTCCTGCTTCGTGAACTGAACAAAGAAACCAGGCTATGGGATGTACTTGTTGATCCCGCGAGGAAGATCAGAATAGGAAATAAACTCTATTTTGGTGAGAATGATGAACTGGTAGCTGAGGTAATCGACAACACAACTTCTCGTGGCCGGACACTTCGTTTTCTTTTTGACGGATCTTACGAGGAATTCAAGAAGACCATCTATCATATTGGTAAAACCCCATTACCAAAAATTCATCAAAGAGAAGTTATTCCGGAGGATGAGGAAAGATACCAGACGATTTATGCGAAATATGAAGGAGCTGTAGCTGCCCCCACTGCGGGATTACATTTCAGTCGTGAACTCATGAAAAGACTGGAACTGAAGGGGATAGGATTCCCGGAGATTACGCTGCACGCAGGACTGGGCAATTTCAGGGCCATAGAAGTTGAAGATCTGACCAAGCATAAAATGGACTCGGAAGAGGTGATCATTGATGAAGCAAATGCTGCCCTGGTTAACACTGCAAAGGAGAATAGAAAAAAAGTTTGTGCCATTGGGACAACCTCCATGAAGGCCCTTGAAACATCAGTCTCCATTACAGGTAAAATAAAACCATATAATGGATGGACGAATAAGTTTATTTTTCCTCCCTATCAATTCCATCTTGCTGATGCCATGATCACCAATCTTCATCTCCCGCAATCATCCATGATGATGATGGCTTCTGCTTATGCAGGTTATGACTTTTTACTGGAAGCTTACAGAGAAGCCATAAAGGAAAAATACATGTTCTTTACCTATGGCGATGCCATGCTGATTATCTGATAAAATATAGCGGTATTCTGGTCGGGGTTTTCCGGTTTCAATCAAATGATTCCTCGTGGCTTGCCGCGAGGTTTCCTAATAAGCTCCCCTGATTTTCAGGGGAGATGTGCCGCTTTTGCGGGACAGAGGGGTATTATAAAAATCTGGTTCCGC
>JABMQZ010000122.1 GCA_013202965.1 Bacteroidota bacterium
AAGACGAGGGGCCTACAGCCTGGAATGCCTCCCCAAGCCCTCTTTTACTCAGATGTCGCAAAAATGAACGCCATTGCGCTTTTCACCAATTCAATCTAAATTTCCCCGGACACTACTATATCAGAAATAATCCCCAATTATCCACTATTCACTTCAAATTGGCACTCGGCACTTGGCACTCGGCACTAGGAACTCCTGTCAGGTCTTCCATCGTTTGCACTTTATTTCCCAACAATTCCCTTGACAAGTCAGCTTTTTTTCTAATTTTGGATAATCAAAACCTTGACATCATGGACCTTTCTGCAGTAAGTGCCGTTTCGCCTGTCGACGGACGTTATCACAAGCAAACCGAATCGCTGGCCTATTATTTTTCTGAAGCCGCCTTCATCAATTACAGGGTATTTGTGGAGATCGAGTATTTTATCGCCCTCTGCGACTTGCCCATACCGGGACTGAAGGATTTCGACAAGGAAAAATTTGAAGACCTGCGCAGCATCTCCCGCGACTTTTCATTTAAAGATGCCCTGGAGGTAAAAGAGATCGAAAAAACGACCAATCACGATGTGAAGGCCGTGGAGTATTTTCTGAAAAAGAAATTTGATAAGCTGGGTTTGAAGGAATATCGTGAATACATCCATTTCGGCCTGACCTCGCAGGATATCAATAATACCGCTGTTCCTTACGCTACCAAACTTGCCTTTCATGACGTTCTGTTACCACAGCTAAAGGAGTTACACCAAAAGGTACAGGCAAGGGCAAAGGAATGGAAAAAGATCCCAATGCTGGCACGAACACACGGCCAGTCCGCCTCCCCCACCCGCCTTGGGAAAGAGTTCGCCGTTTATGCCGAACGCCTTAAAAACCAGATGGACCTGCTGAACACCATCCCTTTTTCAGCCAAATTCGGGGGTGCTACGGGAAATTTCAATGCACATCATGTTGCATTCCCTGATATCGACTGGATTGCCTTTGCCGATAGCTTTGTGAACGACATTCTGGGATTGAAAAGGCTTAAGACCACTACCCAGATCGAACACTATGACAATCTGGCTGCCTTCTTCGATAACCTGAAACGGATCAACACCATCCTCATTGACATGAACAGGGATATGTGGACCTATATTTCAATGGATTATTTCAAGCAGAAGATCGCAAAGGGTGAGGTTGGCTCATCGGCCATGCCACACAAGGTGAACCCCATCGACTTTGAAAATTCCGAAGGGAACCTGGGTGTTGCCAATGCCCTGTTCGCGCACCTGTCATCGGACCTGCCCATATCACGACTGCAGCGCGATCTTACGGATTCTACAGTCAGCAGAAACATTGGTGTCCCGATTGCACATAGCATGATCGCCATCAAATCACTGATCAGGGGACTGAATAAGCTGGAACTGAATGAAGCTAAGATCCATGCCGACCTGGAAGACAACTGGGCGGTGGTAGCTGAGGCCATTCAGACCATACTGAGACGGGAGAATTATCCCAATCCCTATGAGCTGCTCAAAGAGTTGACGAGGAAAAATAAAAAGATAGACAAAGAAGCAATCCGGCAATTCATAAACGAACTGAAAATTCCGGATGAGCTCCGGGAAGAATTAAAACAAATTACCCCACACAATTATCTTGGAATTGATGTGTTATAATTAATTAGCATCATGGCTTAAGCATATTCGCATGAAGAAATACGGCAGAGTTTTAAATTACATTAAGCCTTATTGGGTATTTGCAGCATTGAATGTTCTGTTCAACCTGCTCACCATTTTCTTTTCATTGTTTACCTTTGCCCTGCTGGCACCATTCCTGAGCCTGCTTTTTGGCAATACAGAGCTTATACAGGATAAACCTGATCTTTCATTCAACTCCGAAGCCCTCATCGATTACATGAATTATATCCTGAGCGATATTATACAGACACAGGGGGAGATGCAGGCACTGCTTACCATATGTCTTGTTTTAATGGGAACTTTTCTCCTGAGGAACCTGGGCAGGTATATGTCGATGTTCTTCATGGCCAGTGTCAGGATTGGCTCTGTAAGAGATATCAGGAATGATGTCTTTAAAAAAATACTGGTACTGCCTCTTTCCTTCTTCCATACAAGGAAAAAAGGGGATATTATGGCCCGTGTCACCACGGATGTGCAAGAGGTTGAATATTCCATCATGAATTACCTGGAGATGATCATTCGTGACCCACTCACCGTCATTGCCTACTTTGTATTTCTGCTAAGTATGAGTCCCAGGCTGACCCTTTTCGTGATCATCATCCTGCCTGTAACAGGATACATCATCGGAAGGATTGGAAGGTCATTAAGAAGACAATCCAAAATCGGGCAAACACGTCTGGCCGGTATGCTTTCTACCATTGAAGAATCTATTGGTGGTTTAAGGATCATCAAAGCCTTTAATGCCATTAATTTCATGGACAATAAATTCGTCAGGCAGAACCATTCCTATGCAAAGATCACGCTCAGCATCTACCGCAGACGAGACCTTTCATCTCCTTTGAGCGAGTTTCTCTCTTCAATGGTGATCATCGCCGTTTTGTGGTTTGGTGGTGGTCTTGTACTGGGAAACAATTCCACAATCAGTGGGGAGGTATTCATCACTTATATTGTTATTTTCTCTCAGATAATTCCACCGGCTAAATCCTTTGCCACAGGCTATTACAGCATTCAAAAAGGAATGGCTTCAGCCGACAGGATCTTTGAGATACTGGATGCCGAAGAAGTGATCGAGGAAAAGCCGGATGCCATCTCCATAAAGGAATTCAATACTAACGTTGAATACAGGAATGTCACCTTCCACTATGAGGAAGAAGATGTACTTAAGAATATCAACCTTAATATAAAAAAGGGGAAGGTTATTGCCCTCGTGGGGCAGTCGGGTGGTGGAAAATCCACCATGGTCGACCTGTTGCCGCGCTTTTATGATACCTGCAAAGGAGAGATCCTCATTGACGGCATTAACCTGAAAGAATACAGGATCGATGACATCCGTGGGCTGATGGGGATCGTCACCCAGGAATCCATACTGTTCAACGATACCGTATTCAATAATATCGCTTTCGGCATGCTCAATGTGAGTGAAGAAGAGGTGATGGAAGCCGCCCGGATCGCCAATGCGCATGAGTTTATTGAAAAGATGCCAGAGGGCTACCAGACCAATATCGGAGACCGGGGCACCAAACTTTCCGGAGGCCAGCGACAACGGCTCAGCATTGCACGGGCTATTTTAAGAAATCCACCCATACTGATCATGGATGAAGCGACCTCAGCCCTGGATACGGAATCTGAAAGACTGGTTCAGGATGCACTGGCCAAGGTGATGAGCCATCGTACTTCCATTGTGATCGCACACCGGCTGTCGACCATCAAATTCGCTGATGAGATCATCGTTTTACGGAAAGGAAAAATAGTGGAAAGAGGCAATCATGATGAACTGATCAAATTGGATGGTGTCTACAGGAAGTTACATGGACTGCAGACTTTTGCCTAAATATCCAGTATAAGTGCCTGAAGTATTTAAAGTATTTAAAGTATTTAAAGTTCGGAACCCCGGTACCCGGGATCTGGCACCTGGCACCTGCTTACCAAAAACGGCATATCATTATGAATGAATAATTACTATTTTTGCACAAATTACTGACCCATGATGGATCTTACAGAAATAATGTCGATATCCGGCAAACCCGGATTATATAAGATGATTTCCCAGACCAAAAACGGCATGCTGGTGGAATCTATGCTTGACCAGAAGCGTTTTCCCGTCTTCGCACATGAGAAGATCAGCTCCCTGGAAGAGATCAGCATCTTTACAGAAAATGATGATCTGCCGCTTAAGGATATTTTCAAAAAGATCAATGACCTGCTTGAAGGAGGGAAAGCGCTCAGCCATAAATCATCTCCGGAAGAACTAAAAGAGTTCTTTGAGGATGCCGTTCCTGACTACGACAAAGAAAGAGTATATGTTTCCGACATCAAAAAGGTGATACAGTGGTACAACCTGCTGCACGAAAAAGACATGCTTGACTTTACGGAAGATGAAGAGGATAAAGAAGAAAGCAAAGAAGCTGAAACAGACAAGCCAGAAGAGAATAAAGAAGAAAAATAAATGAGTCCTCCCGGCTAATGGGGGGATTTTTTTTTGCATATGAAAAGAATAGAAGACTTAAGCGTTAAAAACATCAGCTGGCTAAACAGCAACTCATACGTGCTTGAGCTTTCCGGGACAAAAGCCATCCCCGGCATACTTCCGGGCAATTTTGCCGAGATCAGGGTGGACGATCATCCCGGCGTTTTTCTCAGAAGGCCTTTTTCCTATCTTGATCTTGATGAAAAGACAAATAGCATCAGCTTTTTCGTAAAAGTGGTCGGCAAAGGAAGCCAAAAGCTTGGGACTCTTGCAAAAGGAGATGTCGTGAACGTGATACATCCATTGGGCAATGCCTTTAGTATACCTGAAAACAAGAAGGTGTTGATCACAGGCGGTGGATCAGGCATCGCGCCATTTATTATGCTGGGCAGGGAGTTAAAATCCAGAGGAAATGAGATTACGATTATTACCGGGGGGAGAAGCAGTGAAGACATACTGTTCAGCAAAGAATTCAAAGCATATGGCGAGGTTCTGTGCACAACCGAAGATGGCAGCCTTGGTGAAAAAGGAATTCTTACAGAACACAGTATCTTTACAAAAGACAATTTTGATTTCGACCTGATATATAGCTGTGGCCCTGAGGGGATGATGAAGGCCGTTGCAAAGATTGCCCGGGACAAGGGCATTCCCTGTGAAGCTTCGCTTGAGCACCTGATGGCCTGTGGCTTTGGTGTCTGCCTTTGTTGCATACAGGAAACCACAGAGGGTAATCAGTGCGTCTGCACAGAAGGCCCTGTTTTTAATACAAATGATCTGACATGGTAGATCTCAGCATAAAAATACATAAGCTGGAACTAAAAAATCCTGTAGCTACAGCCTCCGGCACATTCGGATACGGGGAGGAATTCACTGATTTTTTCGATCCGGGTACACTGGGAGCTATTTTTATCAAAGGCCTGACACTGAGAAACCGTGACGGCAACCCTTACCCAAGGATGGCCGAAACAGCCAGCGGAATGCTGAATGCCGTGGGATTGCAAAATAAAGGCATCGAGCATTTTATTGAAAACATCTACCCCCGGATCAAAAATTATAATACACACATCATTGCCAATGTCAACGGTTCCACGGTAGAAGAATATATTGCACTCACAGAAAAGATCAATGAGCTGGAGCATATTCCAGCCATCGAATTGAACATTTCCTGTCCCAATGTGAAAGAAGGCGGCATGGCCTTTGGCGTCAGTTGCCCATCTGCCATAGCAGTGACTGATGCAGTCAGGAAAGTTTATGATAAAACCCTGATCGTAAAGCTTTCTCCCAATGTCACTGACATTGCCGAGATGGCCCTTGCCGTGGAAGGTGCCGGCGCCGATGCCATCTCCCTCGTAAACACATTTCTCGGTATGGCCATCGATGCCGAAAGCAAAAAACCATTGCTTTCCACCATCACGGGAGGACTGTCGGGGCCCTGCATCAAACCCATTGCATTGCGCATGGTGTGGCAGGTATACAAAGTCGTAAATATCCCGGTTTTCGGAATGGGAGGCATCATGAATGCAGCGGATGCCATCGAATTCATCCTCGCGGGCTCATCAGCGATCCAGGTAGGCACCGCCAACTTTATCGACCCGCAAATTCCTCTTAAGATCATTCAAGGTATTGAAGAGTACATGGAGAGGCAGGGTGTGAAAAACGTGGCAGACCTCGTCGGAGCCTTGGAAGATTGAATGAAACTTGACATTCAGGAAATAATTTAATAACTTGCAGATATAAATAATGCATAGCATGAAATGCTATCCGACCCTTATATTTGCTCTTCTTACTTGCTGCCTATCAGCTCAGCAAGTTAAGCTCTCCTCAGTTCATTCCGGTTTGAGAAATACCGCCCCACTTACCACGGAGGATGCTGCTATTCTTAATACTATTGAAGAGGTAGTCCTGCCGGATCATTACCGCTACAGAGATTGCCCCGATAGTGTGGATAATTCAAAATATGAATGGCTCAGGCCAATCTTTTACCAAGACGGAATGAGCTGTATGCAGTCATCAAGCATCGCCTATAACTTTACTTATGAGATCAATAGGCTCCGGGGACTACCAGCTGACACATCCGACAATCAATATCCTGCTCATTTCGCATGGAATTTTTTCAATGGTGGTAACGGATGGTTTGGAGTTAATTACCTCTTTACAATGGATGTTCTTAAGCATCATGGCACTCCGAATGTTACTGATTATGGCGGATTTTCTTATGGCGGAGGGGAGCGTTGGATGTCGGGTTATGATGAATGGCACAATGCCATGAACAACAGGATCTCCGGGATACGTAAAATATATGTTGGTGACACAGCCGGACTGTTTACACTACAACATTGGTTAAATGACCATCTCGACGGATCTGAGACCGGTGGTGTGGCGAGCTTTATCGCCTGCAGCCAATGGAATATGCAGTATCTGCCCCCGGAAAGCCCTAATGCAGGAAAAATGGTAATTGCAAATTTTTGTCCTGATCCTTCACATGGCATGACCATCGTGGGATACAATGATTGGATAAGATATGATTATAATGGTGATGGGGAATTTACCATGGATGTAGATCTTAACAATGATAGCATACTTGATATGCGCGACTGGGAGTTCGGTGCATTGAAATTTGTAAATAGCTGGGGTGAATCCTGGGCCGACAGCGGTTTCTGCTATATGATGTATAAGACACTGGCTGATGAAGAGATAGATGGTGGAATATGGACGAATACTGTTCATATCCTGGATGTTAAAGAAGAGCATGAAACCCGCATGACTTATAAAGTATCACTGGAACATGATTACAGGATGAGGATCAGGGTGCAGGCAGGTATTTCCTCCGATCTGGAATCAAATCAGCCTGAGCATATTCATTCCTACACAATCTTCAATTATCAGGGTGCATGGCATTATATGCAGGGAAATGATACTACTCCTGATCACAAGATCATTGAATTTGGCCTGGATGTAACACCTTTATTATCATATGTTGAGGCAGGCCAGCCATGCAAATTTTTCCTTATTGTGGATGAAAAGGATCCGAAAAACCTCGGCCATGGTCAGATTAAATCCTTCAGCCTGATGGACTATCAGAGCGGTGTGCAGGAAATCCCCTGTAGTGAACAGAATGTTCCTTTAGTGGAGAATGGCAGGACCAAGCTGTCAGTGATACACAGCCCATTCTTTGATGATCTGTCTGTTACAACAGAAGAATTACCTGTTTATGAACCCGGTCAGCCAATTGATGTTCAACTTGAAGCAAGTGGGGGACAGCAGCCCTACAACTGGCACTTTGACAAAAACTACAGGATGAATAACAATACTGCTGAATTTCCTGAAATTGACGAGCATCTTCTTATAGCTAACAGCCTTGTTGACAGCATGGTTGTACAGCCACTGGATTTTAGCTTTCCGTTTTATGGAAACAACTTTGATACAGTAATGATATCACCATCCGGGTATCTTTTCTTTGATGAAAATATGTATTTCTGGTCATACCTTGTCGATATGGCATATTTTCTGAAAAATATGAGGGTAATTGCACCTTTTTTGTGTAAAGACATGAATGTGAATAATTATTATGATCAGGGTGTTTGGTATGAGGGTGATGAGAATGGAGCTACATTTCGGTGGAGGTCTGAATTTAATGAACAGGCCGGGCAAAGCGATTGCAATTTTGCCGTTAAACTATACCCTGACGGGAATATTGATTTCTATTATGGTGATATTTTAGGTTTTGAAGATGTTCAATGGATTGCAGGTATTGCAGATGGTGATATGGTAAGTTACAGTCTCCCCTTACTTCCTGATCATTCTATGATTCCATCAGGGACAAGGATTGAGTTTATTTCCAATCAATTACCAACTTCAGTGTTCGTATCTGAAAGCGGGGAACTGAACATCCTTGAGGAAAATGAAGGATTAATAAGTGATATAAAAGTTGTTGTCACTGATAATACACTGCTCAGTGCCAGGAAAACTTTTCAGTTGACAGATGGTCTGGAAATATGGCTGAGTGTTCAGGGATCAGAAGACAATACCATTACCAACGGGCAGTTTGTTAATATGGATTTGCTTTTGCATAATCGAGGAACCACAGCATTGCAAGATCTTGAACTAAGCATTTCCTGTGATCACCCCATGATAGAATTAATAGACTTTCAACAAAGTATTGAGAGCATTCAGGCTGGAGAATCCATTGCGTTAAATGCTGCGTTCACTTGTTTGTGTAATAATCAAATTGGTGACAGACAAAATATTGTTCTTCAAATGGACGTGCAAAGCCAGGATAAAAACTACCAGCATTCCTTTTACCTAAAAACAACTTCTCCTTCTCTTATTCTTTCTAATTTTTGGATCCATGATGATGATGGGATACTTGAGCCCGGGGAAAGCTCCATCCTACGAATACAGCTTAGAAATGATGGGAAGAGAAAGTCTGAAAATACAACTACCTTCCTGATGCCAATGAATTCTGGGATAACTGTGAACACTGGACAGCCAATGAATTTGGGCACTATAAATCCAGGAGATTTAATTACGGCTGATTTTAGTATTGCATCTGATTATTCCATCCCTTATGGCACAAATGTAAGCTACTTGCTTAATACTATTGATGAATCAGGTGTTACAAAGGAATTTAACTTCACACATAGGGTTGGGAAGGTGCCGGTGTGCATTGTTGATATGGATCCGGGAACCTATTCAGGTCCACAGGTTTTCGAATTGCTACAGCAAATGGAGGTGGAAACCGAGTACTCGCCTGTTTTCCCTATTTCGCTTGATAAATACCAGGCTATTATCCTATGTCTTGGAATACAGAATTCATTCCATGAAATAACATATTCCCAAGCCATTGCATTGGAAAATTATCTTGATCAAGGAGGAAACCTGTACATGGAGGGACGTATCGTGTGGCAGCAGGTTCCACATTGGACTATTCTCGACAGGTTTAATATTGAAACTATAAACTCTCCAGGACTTTATGAAGTGCTGGATGGTGTTGTTGGCACTTTCACCGAAGGCCTGAGTTATAAATTTGTAGGTATACAGCCTTTTTGTTATTATTATTTGGAGCCTGAGCCTCCGGCATATTCCATTTTTACTGGCAGGGAATATCCCAATTGTGCTGCAGTTGCCTTTGATGCAGGAACCTACAAAACAATAGGAACAATCTTTGAACTAGGTGCCCGGGCTTCATCGGATACCTGTGATCTTGAAACCTTTATGCAGGAGGTGCTCGATTTCTTCGGGGTTATACAGAGTACTTTTGGTATTGATGATATTCCTGCCGAAGAGAATTTCCCGGCCATGCAAAACTACCCGAACCCATTCAGTTATCACACAAGCATACCTCTGGTCCTGGATAATAAAAGTGTTGTGGAGGCTACTGTATATGATCTTCAGGGAAGACGTATTTTTGATTTGCTGCAATCCTGTGTCCTTGAAGAAGGTAAATATTCTTTAAGTTGGAACGCCTTGGATAATAATGGAAACAGAGCTCCGGCCGGAATTTATATTTATAGAATCATCATAAACGGCAGGCCTTATAATGGCAAAATGATATTGATGCGCATAATGCTACGCTAGCACGGGTACTAACTATAGAATTGCAATTAACCATAAATCAGATTTACCATGGAACCAATCCTATTCATCGCATTTGGAATTATCATCATCGGCCTTTGGTTTTGGGCAATTATTGACATAATCAGATCAAGGTTTATAAACCCGAACATGCGAACAGTCTGGCTTATCGTTGTGCTGCTCTTACCACTTATTGGTACGTTGATCTGGCTTTTTGTTAGAAAAGACCTGATTACTACCGAGCCCAGAAAGTTTGATCCGAAGTTTAATAGGGAGAATTATTAGCTCATTTGCAGAATTCGGGCACAACAATGAAGTGTAGGGAGACAATCAATCCGAATTTATTTGAACCGAAACAGCACGAGTTACAGCAAGATTCGTTATATGGAAGAGTATTAAGAATAATATTGAGTGATTTTCTATTTTAAGGATGGATTAAGCAAATTTTATTACTTTCACATCCCAAATAAACCTTAGCACAATGAAATCACCGCTATCCCGTGAACCTATGCTGGTCCTTGAGCTTGCAGGCGTTGAGATCGACTACTGTCCTGAATCGGGCGGCATCTGGCTGGATGCAGGTGAGCTTGAAGCCCTCTTTGAGGACAGGGATGCTGCTGATGAACTTATTTCATCGCTTACGGCAGATCCAATAAGCCGCGAAAAGAAGGTCCGCTGTCCGATATGCCGGAAAAAGATGGAAAAGGTTTTAGTGGAGAACAAGGTATTGATCGACAGATGCAGGAAAGGGCACGGGCTGTGGTTCGATGAAGGAGAACTTATTGAGGTGCTGGGGCTGGAGCAGAAAGGTGGTGGTGGAAAAGTAATCGGGCTTCTTAAGGAAATGTTTGCAAATCATATAAATAAAGAAAATCAATAAAGTTTAAATCAACAAAACAGGAGGTAATATGACCACTTTATATGTAACAATTGCAATAATTGCCATCGTATTTATTGGGTTCGTCGGCATCTACAATGCCCTGGTCCGTTTGCGCAACCAGGTAAAAAACGGATGGTCACAAATTGATGTTCAATTGAAACGGCGCCACGACCTGATCCCCAATCTGATAGAAACGGTGAAAGGATACATGACGCATGAGCGCGAAACACTTGAAAATATCACGGCATACAGAAGCAAGGCCATGAGTGCTTCCGGCATTGGAGAAAAAGCACAGGCGGAAGGCCTGCTGGGTGGAGCACTGGGACAACTACAGGTTGCGGTTGAAGCTTATCCTGACCTGAAAGCCAACCAGAATTTTCTGAGTCTCCAGGAAGAACTCTCATCAACGGAGAACAAGATATCATTTGCACGACAAAGCTATAACGACCAGGTTCTGTTCTTCAACAATAAGATCCAGATGTTTCCTTCCAACATCGTAGCCGGCATGTTTAGTTTCAAGGAAGAAGAGTTTTTCGAGATTGAAGATCCTGCTGAAAAAGCCGTCCCTAAAGTAAAATTCTAAGCAAAGAGCTATGTGGGAACTGATCCGAGCCAACAGGAGAAGATCTGTTTTGTTGTTCATGTTCATGGGCATCGGGCTGATCTTACTTGGCGCTGCCATCGGTTATTATTTTAATCCTGCCGGGATGGGCATTGATGGGATCATTATCGCCCTGCTCATATGGATCATTATGTCGCTCATAAGCTATTACAATGGGGCAAAGATTTTGCTGTCAGCCAGCAAAGCTAAAAAAGTCAGCCCTGATGTTCATCCGCAGCTATATAATATTGTGGAAGAAATGAAGATTGCCGCTAATCTTCCTGCCATGCCGGAAATATATATTATTAATGAGGAGGCACCCAATGCATTTGCTGCCGGCAGGGATCCGCAGCATGCTGTGGTAGCAGTCACTGCCGGCCTGCTGACCAGGCTCAACCGTGATGAATTACAGGGTGTGATCGCCCATGAGATGGCACACATTTATAACCGCGACATCCGGTTTATGACCCTGGCAGGTGTTATGCTGGGAAGCATCGTCCTGATATCTGAGATCTTCCTGAGAGGAATGTTATATACCGGCGGAGGTGCCAGGTATCGTTCATCCGGATCAAAAGGCGGACAGGGACAAGCCATCATGATGATCATTGCCCTTGTGCTGGCCATCCTTGTTCCGATCTTTGCAGGACTTTTGTATTATGCCATTTCGCGTAAGCGTGAATATCTTGCTGATGCAACAGGTGTACGGTTCAGCCGTTATCCCGAGGGGCTGGCATCGGCCCTGGAGAAAATCTCCGGCACAAAGATAGAGATGAAAACAGCCAATAAGGTTACCGCACCCATGTACATTTCCCTCCCATTTCAAAAAGGAAAAAAGGCTGCGGCAGGCCTTCGCAGCACCCATCCACCCATACAGGAGCGGATCAGGATACTCAGATCTATGCAGGGAGCAGGTTTTCTGAGTTACCAGGAAGCCTACAATGAAGTGAAAGGATCGGGAGCACATATTATCCCCGGCTCAGGATTGAAAGAAACTGATGATCCCGGGATCAGAAAGGCTTTTGACAGCGGGGATGCACCAGGCCTCAAAACCGTAAAAAGAAATACGGGCGACCTGATGATGAAGATGAATGGCTATACATTCATTAATTGCAACTGCGGTTTGCGGATCAAAGTTCCACCCGATTACAAGAAAAATACCATCATTTGCACCAAATGTGGTACAAAACACAGGCTATAATACAAACGGAAGTCTTATGACCCCATGTTTTTTATCATAGCGGCGGCTTCAACGGCCATCTTCCTGTTATATTCAAATGTCAGATCCTGGTAGTTGATCAGGTCGATGATGGTACCAATGAAGCACAGTCCTGCAGTAAAAAGATAAAGCAGTCCCATCCCGATCTGTCCGACCAGAAAACGTTGGATCCCTGCCACAATAACAAAACCGATGATGGTTGCAAGTAGGATCATTTGAGGATCCTTACGCCGGGCACGGTACAGGGCGACAAAACTTGTCATCTCCTTCTCGTCATATTCCTTGGTAACTTCCTGTAGAAAAAACAGTTCCTGTCCTTGTGCTTCAGGCACATGATTAAAAATTTCAGCCATGTTGAATTGATTTTTTATATGAGTAATGTTTATAATGATTGTTCTTTCTAAAGATGGCAACAATCCTGATGATGAGTATGATCACCGCCGGAATGCCAAGAGGATGTGCATAAAAAGAGCTGATAATATCTCCCCTGAACAGCCATGAGATCGAATGTCCCAGTCCACATCCCGGGCACCAGCTGAAGCCCAGATTATGCAAGGGGCAGAGACTGTAGCACTCATCCACCGGGCTTGTTAATCCGAGAGCGATCAGCGCAGCAATCCAGATGAAAGCTTCGAGACGCCTTCGGATAAATATAAGGATGGGGCGCAGGGTTTTCAATTTACATGCTTGGTATTTAGCAATCAAAGATAATAAAATAGGAATGGGTTTCCAAGCTTGTTAAGGGTGGAAACATAAAATAGGAAAAGGTTTCCAACCTGGAAAAGGGTGGAAACATAAAATAGGAAAAGGTTTCCAACCTGGAAAAGGGTGGAAACACTTTATATTATATTCACTTCCATCTCCAGTTCCACACCGAAGGTTTCCGAGACAGATGCCATGATATTCTTTGCAAGTTTGAGCATCTCCTGCCCTGTAGCCTTGCCATGATTTACCAGTACCAGCGCCTGACTTTCATGAATGCCGGCATCCCCAAACATTTTTCCTTTCCAGCCGCATTGCTCGATCATCCATCCGGCAGGGACTTTAATATGTCCGGCATCTACCTCATAAAAAGGCATATCAGGGTATTTCCCCTGAATTTCCTTAAAATGTTCAATTGCCAAGACCGGGTTTTTAAAAAAACTTCCTGCATTGCCAATTTCTTCAGGATCGGGAAGCTTTCTCCTGCGGATGGAAATAACAGCCTCACTCACAGACTGAATTCCGGGTGTATCCACCCCCATATTACTCAGTTCATCTTTTATCGCACCATAACTTGTTTCAGGAACAGGATTTTCATGAAGGGCAAGGCTCACAGTAACGATAATATACTTCCCCTTTAATTCCCGCTTAAAAATACTGTCGCGATATGCAAAACAGCATTCTTCTTTCGTGAAAACACGGGCCTCAGCTGTCGCAACTTCCAGTGCTGTAAGTGTATGAAAAACATCCTTGATTTCAAGTCCATAGGCGCCAATATTCTGGATCGGGGCTGCTCCGACACTGCCCGGGATCAGGCTCAGATTTTCGATACCTCCATAATTTTTATTGATACAGAAATCCACAAGCTCACTCCACACAACACCTGCACCGGCAGTGACTTTGATCATGCCATGATCTGCTTTGTCCACATGGATCCCGGCAATATTATTTTTTACAACAAGACCTTCGAAATCCCTTGTAAAAAGAACATTGCTTCCACCGCCAAGCACAATGAATTTCGTTTGCTGCAGCAAGCCACTCCTGATCAGTGACTTTAACTCATCAATGTCTGCAATATCAATGAAGCGCTCCGCGTTTACATCAATTCCGAAAGTATTATATGCTTTGAGGGATATGTGTTCCTGAAGTTCCATAAGATGGATCAAAGATAAGAATGATTGAGACCTTTTGCAAAACTCATCTTTTTGTTAAAATCCGTTTCAATTATTATGTATTTTTGAATAAACCTTACATTAGCGTTCAAATCCTGCTTATCCATGAGGAAGATTATCGTTTCTGTGACCAATGACCTTGTCACTGACCAGCGCGTAGACCGGGTCTGCAATTCCTTGGTGAGCATGGGGTTTGACGTAATACTGCTTGGCAGGAAAAGACGAAACAGCCTGCCACTTGATCAACGAAAATACAGGATGCACAGGATGAAACTCTTATTTGGGAAAGGCCCGTGTTTTTATGCTGAATATAATTTCAGGCTGTTCATTTTCCTCTTAAGCCGGAAAGCAGATGTCCTGCTATCCAATGACCTTGACACCTTGTTAGCCAATTATCTCGTTTCACGGATCAGGAAAAAAGAACTTGTTTACGACAGCCATGAGTATTACACGGAAACACCGGAACTGGTCAACAGAAAGTTTGTCCAGGGAGTCTGGAAAAGAATTGAGCGGTGGATATTTCCAAAACTCAAGCACGTTTATACGGTCAACGAGTCCATCGCCGGCTTATTCAGGGAAAAATACAAGGTGCAGGTCGAAGTGATCAGGAACCTTCCCTACCGGCGGGAGTATAAAATTGAAAAAACGAGAGAAGAGCTCGGGCTGCCACTCAATAAAAAGATCATCCTTTTACAGGGTGCCGGGATCAACATAGAGCGGGGAACGGAAGAAATGACAGCAGCCATGCAATATATTGATCATGCTGTATTCCTGATCATTGGTGACGGAGATGTCATTGAACAACTTCAGGAGCAGGTCCGCAAAATGAAGCTTGACAGCAAGGTCATATTTATCCCCAAAATGCCTTTTAAACAATTGTATCAGTATACTGTGCATGCCGATATCGGCATCAGCCTCGATAAGGATACAAACATCAACTATCGTTTCAGCCTCCCAAACAAGGTCTTTGATTATATCCAGGCAAGGGTTCCTGTTCTGGCGACGAAGCTGGTAGAGATCAGGAAGATTGTGGAAGAATACAATATCGGGATGATTCTTGAATCACATGAACCTGCAGTGATCGCTTCTACAATAAAAGAGATGCTAATGCAGGATGGTCAATATGAAATCTGGAAAGAAAACCTTAGCTTTGCAGCCTCAGAGCTTTGTTGGGAAAAAGAAGAAAAAAAATTAACCCAAATTTATTCGCCTTTTGCAGGATAAGCACATACATATCATTTCCTTTGATGTTCCATATCCTCCCAATTACGGTGGAGTAATTGATGTTTTTTATAAGATCAAAGCCCTCTGCGAGAAAGGTATTAAGATCCATCTCCATTGTATTGAATATCCGGGACGAGAGAGGGCGGAAGAATTGAATAAATATTGCGAAGAGGTCCATTATTATCCCCGCAAAACAGGCATCGTTTCTGCTTTGAGCATGAAACCCTATATTGTTGTCAGCCGCAGGTCGAAGAAGATGCTGCAAAACCTCCTTAAGGACGATTATCCAATACTCTTTGAAGGCCTTCATTCTTGCTACTACCTGAAAGATAAAAGGCTGGCCGGCAGGATAAAGATATATCGCGAAAGCAATATTGAGCACCGCTATTATTTCAATCTTTTCAAAGTTTGCAAAAACATGTTCAGCAGGCTTTACTTCCTGGGAGCAAGTTGTAAGCTGCGCATGTATCAAAAAACTTTGAAGCACGCCTCAATGATGTTCTGTGTTTCTGAAAAAGATACCGACTATCTTCAAGAGCAATTTCCCGGAAACAAAGTTCACTATCTGCCCAGTTTCCACCCCAATAATGGCTTTGAAATTAACAATGGGAAAGGGGACTTTGCACTATATCATGGCAATATTGAAGTGCCTGAAAACGCCCACGCTGCTGCCTACCTTATCAATGAAGTTTTCAATGATATCGACATACCCTTGGTTATTGCCGGCATGAATCCCCCCGAGCATGTCAAAAAACTCGTCGCTGCTCACGAAAACATCAAGATTATCAGCAATCCTGACGATGAGGAGATGTTCAGCCTGATCAGGAATGCCCATGTGAATATACTGGTTACTTTCCAGGCAACGGGATTGAAACTTAAACTTCTGAATGTGTTGTACCAGGGACGTTTTTGCCTGGTCAACGATAAAATGCTCAATGGCACCGGTCTGGATGATCTCTGCATTATCGCGAATGACCCTGCCTCATTGAAGAATGAACTGCAAAGACTTTTCGGCACTGTGTTCACAGGAGAGGAAATTTCCCGAAGGGAGAAGGTGCTGACGGAACTATATTCGAATACCAACAATGCTGATAAGTTGGTGGAGTTGGTTTGGGGCGGGTAGGGAGTCAGGGAATCAGAGAATCAGGGAGTCAGGGACTTTGAGACTGTGCATGAATTCGAATTTCAAATGCTTAGCTTAAGCTCGAAACCAGTTTTCCGTTTTCACACACCAGTGTTCTTGCTTTGAAAAACTCAAAAAGAGAATAATCGTGGGTAGCCATGATCACTGCACGGCCTGATCTGCTGATATCGAACAGAAGTTCCATGATTCCCCTGGAAGTTTCGGGGTCGAGGTTGCCTGTGGGCTCATCAGCAAGTACAATTTCCGGATCATTTATCAGGGCCCTGGCAATTCCCAGCCTTTGCTGCTCTCCACCTGAAAGCTGATGAGGCATCTTAAATCCTTTGGTGTCCAATCCAACTTTAGCAAGAACATCCTGTATGCGTTCTTCAATCTTTCGTTTTTCTTTCCAGCCTGTTGCTTTCATGATAAATAACAGGTTATCAAAGACAGACCTGTCGTTGAGCAGTTGAAAATCCTGGAATATGATTCCCAACTTCCGGCGGAGAAATGGAATATCTTTTCGCTTTATGGTTCTAAGGTCATACCCGGTAACGCTTGCGGCTCCCTCCACAACAGGCAATTCAGCATAAATTGTTTTCAGGAGACTGCTTTTCCCGGTACCTGTTTTCCCAATGATAAAAAGAAATTCCCCCTTTTCAACATTAAATGAAACATCGGTCAAAACCAAATTGTCTTTTTGAAATATGGGAACATTTTCGAAACTGATGATGGTGTCCAGTGACATGTCAGGCAATTAAGATTGTTGGTATGCAAATGTAAGAAAAAAAGATACTGGATAATCAAACAGGTACAGGGTACAGGATACAGGGTACAGGGTGAGGAAAATGCACAGTTTTTTACCTTGAACCCTATACCCTGTATCCTGTACCCTGACTAATACATCGCAATCGCATTCTTTATACCGGAGATAACCATTTGTGTAGCGATCACAGCAAGTAGTAATCCCATGATACGGGAAATGACATTAATAATATGCTTTCCAAGAAAGTCAACAATACGGTTTGCAGAAATAAACATGACAAAGGTGACCAGGCACATCAAGGCAAAAGCTACGATCACTACAGCAAGGTGTTCGACATGCCCCAGGCTTGTCTTCATTCCAACGAAGTTCATGGCAGTGGCAATGGTTCCGGGCCCGGCAAGAATCGGAATTGCAAGTGGGGTAAGGGCAATGCTGCTTGCTGTGTCAGAGTCAGCAGCTTTTTCCTGCAGTTCTTCACGAAGATGATCACTGGGATGATGAAAGCTGGAAGATTTTCCCTGGAGCAGGTCATATCCAATAAAAAACAGGAGAATGCCACCTGTGATCTGAAATGCCGGCAGCGTAATGCCAAACATCTTAAATATTAATTGCCCGAGGATGGTAAAAGCGGCTACGATAATGAAAGCAAAAAGCGTTGATTTGAATGCAATTATATTTTTCTGTTTCCTGTCGGCAATATCGGCCGTGATCCCCATAAAAATGGGTGTATTGGCAATGGGGTTCATGATGGCAAAAAAGCCCATCAGAACGGTTCCTGTAAATAAGATCATTTCATGCATAGGCTATGCTGTAAGCTTTTAGTTGATAAAGGTAAGAAATAATAATCCGGTAAGCGGTAGCCGTTTACCGTTAGCCCTTATACCATCCCCGCAAAACCCATAAATGCCATGGCAAGGATCCCTGCTGTAACCAGGGCAATGGGTACTCCGCGCATACCTTTGGGAACCATCATGAGGTTGAGGTGCTCCCTTAAGCCGGAAAAAAGGATCATTGCAAGTCCGAAGCCGATGGCGTTTGCAACTGCAAATACAATTGCCTGCAGGAGGTCGTAATTTTTTGATTGCGTCAGCAAGGCAACACCAAGCACAGCACAGTTGGTGGTGATCAGGGGGAGGAAGATCCCCAGGGCCTGATATAGTGGCGGGCTGACCTTCTTCAGGATGATCTCAACCATCTGTACCAGGGCGGCAATGACAAGGATAAAGCTGATGGTTTGAAGAAAAGTGATCCCGAGGGGAAGCAGCACATAGACATAGATCAACCATGTTACCAGTGTTGCCAGTGTCATCACGAAAAGTACGGCACCGCTCATCCCCACAGAAGTAGAGACTTTGCCACTAACACCCAGAAACGGGCATATACCCAAGAATTGCGCCAATACGATATTGGAAACAAATATGGCACCGATGATTATTCCAAAATATTCCATGATCTGTATTTTATGTTGTTTTTCTCAATTTATTGATAAGCGCGATCAGGTATCCCAGCACAATGAAGGCACCCGGTTGCAGGATAAATATGAGGATGGCATCCCCTGTTGCAAATTTCACATCGAAGATGGATCCGTTTCCAAGCATCTCCCTGACCGAACCCAGCAGGGTAAGCGCAAATGTAAATCCCAGTCCCATGCCCAGTCCATCTATCATTGATGACAAAAAACTCTGCTTGGATGCAAATCCTTCCGCACGGCCAAGGACCAGGCAGTTCACAACGATCAGGGGAATAAATATCCCAAGTGTATCGAACAGTGCCGGTGTATAAGCCTGCATGACCAGCTCCACTATGGTGACAAATGATGCAATGATCACGATAAATGAAGGGATCCTGACTTTATCCGGGATAAAGCTTTTAACGGATGTAACAACCATGTTTGAGGCGACCAGCACAAAAGTTGTTGCCAGTCCCATGCCCAGGCCATTAATGGCTGAAGATGTTACAGCAAGTGTCGGACACAGTCCGAGCAACAACACAAATACTGCATTCTCCTTAATAAATCCTTTGGTAAAATTCTGCCACTGGTTCATTATTCGGTCCCTCCTTCTTTTTCAAATGATTCGAATGTCCTGTATGCTCTCCTAAGGGCATCGCACACTGCCCTTGAGCTGATGGTAGAGGCTGTGATAGCATCTACCTGGCCGCCATCCTTGGTCACGAACAGCTTGAATGTGGCAGGATTCTTTCCGGCAAATTGCCCATTGAACTTGTCTCCTGTCATCTTGGTTCCCAGTCCTGGTGTTTCTTTTTGTTGCGTAACCACCGTACTGTCGATCACTCCATCCGGAAGGAAACCAACCATGATCTGTATCTGAGTCGGGTCATAGGCCTGATTGGAAAATGTTTTTACTGCAATGCCAACACATTTTCCATCTCTATAAGCTTTGTAAAACCGCAAAGAGTCCTGTCCGCCATTACCTTGGTCCTCTACACCGGGATCAACCGGAATACTAACCCAGATCGTATCACTGTTAAGGGTATCAAATGTGGGCAGGACAAGTTTTATGGCTCGCTCTTCTGCAGCTTTTTTGGCTGCAGCGATTGGCTCCAGGGTAAGATTATATATCGAACCCAGTGCCAGGGAAGCCACCACGGTGATGATCGTGAGTGTCAGCACCATGTTGATGAAGGATGATTTAACTTTCTTGGCCATTTATCTTAAATATTATCTATTGTTCATCATTAAGCTGATTGTATCTTTTCACCAAAACGCTTTGGTTTAAAACCGCGGTTTATAAGTGGTGTAAAGGCATTCATAATAAGTATTGCAAAGGACACCCCTTCAGGATATGCCCCCCAGATCCTGATCAGAATGGTGATCACACCTGCTCCAATGCCAAAGAGTATCTGCCCCTTGGAACTGATCGGTGAGCTGACCATATCTGTAGCCATAAAAAAAGCTCCGAGGATCAAACCTCCCGTTAAGAGGTGGAAGACAGGGCTGATATACATATCAGGATTCACAAGCCATAGTATGCCTGTGAAAATGATCACCGAGCCGATATAGGCAGTAGGAATTTCCCAGGTGATCACCTTTTTAGCCAGCATATAAATGGCTCCCAGCAGGAGAGCTATTACTGATACCTCCCCAAGCGAGCCACCCATAAAGCCGATAAGTTCCATGGCGTAGTCCGGCATATCTTTCATCAGTTCCGGTACGGTCTGATTTTTCAGGCCTTCCTTAAGAAATCCCAGGGGGGTTGCGCCACCCATGGCATCCGGTGATGATGTAATGCTTCCGAAAAGTAATTTTGGTGCGGGCCAGCTGGTCATTTGTACGGGGAAGGAGATCAGCAGGAACACACGGCCTACCAGTGCCGGGTTAAAGGGGTTCTTTCCAAGGCCGCCAAAGGACATCTTCCCCATGCCAATGGATATAAAGGCACCGATAAGCAATATCCAGATCGGCAGGTTGCTTGGCACATTGAAGGCCAGCAATATTCCAGTGACCAGGGCCGATCCGTCATTTATGGTGACAGGGGCTTTGATCAGGTATTTCTGGATCAGCCATTCAAAGAAAAGGCATGCCAGTGATGAAATCAACAGCACCCGCAATGCATCCAGTCCGAAAAAGTAAACGGAAACCAGCATGGCCGGGACCATGGCCATCACCACGGTGTACATGATCTTCTTAACGGATGAGTCTCCATGAATATGAGGAGACCCGGAAACAGTTAACATGCTCATATCTTATTTTTTTCCTCTGTTTCTGATTATTTGTCCAACTTTGCTCTTGCCAAGCCTGAGATAATCAAGCAACGGCCTTCCGGATGGACAGGTATAGTGACAGGAACCACATTCAATGCAATCCATCATCCTTTCCTGCTCTGCTTCATCCCACATTTCATTTTCAGCATATTGTGCCAGGAGAAGAGGTTCCAGCCCCATCGGACAAACACTGACACAACGTCCACACCTGATACAGTTTTTTACTTCTGTCCTTTTCGCTTCACCTTCTCTAAGCATCAGAATCCCTGAAGAGCCCTTTACAATGGGTGTATCGACAGAAAGCAATGCTTTGCCCATCATGGGGCCGCCACCGATCAGCTTTCCGGTATCTTCCGGCAAGCCACCCGCTTTCTCAATGAGTTCCCTGACGGGAGTTCCTATCCTGACCAGAAAATTGCCGGGTTTCTCAACAGATTTTCCTGTAATGGTTACCACACGTTCGAAAAGCGGCTTATTCTTCTGAACGGCCTCGTAGACCGCAAAAGCAGTTCCCACATTATTTACGACAGCCCCTACTTCAATGGGGAGTTTGCCTGAGGGCACCTCGCGCTTGATCGTCGCTTTGATCAATTGCTTTTCACCGCCCTGCGGATACTTAACCTTAAGCGGGCAGACTTCAATCCCTGAATAAGCCTTGGCAAGTTCAGTTATATTCCGGATGGCATCCGGTTTATTGTTCTCAATCCCAATGATCGCCCTGTCAACACCCAGTCCTTTCATCAGTATACTGGTCCCGACAAGAACTTCATCACCTTTTTCCAGCATCAGCCTGTGATCGGATGTCAGGTAAGGTTCACATTCCACGCCATTGATGATGAGCACATCTGCCTTTTTACCGTCCGGCACCATCAGCTTAACATGCGAAGGAAATGCAGCTCCGCCGAGGCCGACAATGCCCATTTGATGGATTTTTTCAATAATTTCCTTCTGACTGAGTTTTATCTCTTTCAGAAGATTTTCAGAGCGGTCGATGCCTGTCTCCCATTCATCGCCATCCACATTGATCACGATGGCCGGACGCCTGTAGCCTGATGGATCCATCACATTATCGATCTTCAGCACCTTCCCTGAAACCGGTGAATGAACATTGGAGGAGATAAAGGATTCCCCCCTGGCAAGCAATTGCCCTACTTTCACCTCATCGCCCTTAGCCACCTGTGGTGTTCCCGGGGCACCAAGGTTCTGGTTCAGTGGAATGAATGCCTGTTCAGGCAGTGGCAGAACCTCTATGGCCTGATCCGCGGAAAGTTTGGTTTCCGGAGGATGAACACCGCCTACTTTAAAAGTCTTTAAGATACCCATTCTTTATGTAGATATAATTTTATTACTATTCAGTCGGTTTCCCATCATTTTTTTCCTG
>JABMQZ010000123.1 GCA_013202965.1 Bacteroidota bacterium
GCGGAACCAGATTTTTATAATACCCCTCTGTCCCGCAAAAGCGGCACATCTCCCCTGAAAATCAGGGGAGCTTATTAGGAAACCTCGCGGCAAGCCACGAGGAATCATTTGATTGAAAAGTAATTAATAATAAACTGCCAGGGGATTTTTATTTGCCCGACCACGGCTGACCGGTCAGATGGTATGTACGTTTCTAAAAACACTATCTTTACGTATTGATTTGTCATTTGATAATGAATGCGAAAAAATGTATTCTTGTTCTTCTAATAGTCCTTATGGTTGCATGTACACATAAACGGGATAACCAGCCGGAAAATACACTTCAATATGTTGATGTGGGCACCGACCGTATTGCATATAAAATTTCCGGAAAAGGATTTCCACTTCTTATGTGTATGGGTTATAGTGGCACCATGGAACTGTGGCAAGCAGATGTTATAAGTAAACTCTCAATTCACTTTAAGGTAATCCTTTTCGATTACCCCGGAATGGGCTATTCTACAACCCAGGATACAGCATTTACTATTAAAGGCCTTGCAGAAAATGCATATGATTTTCTTAATAAACTAAACATTAATAAAGCACATCTGATGGGATGGTCCATGGGTACCAATGTAGCGCAAGAGTTAGCCTTAAATCATCCCGATATTATTGAAAAAGTGGTGTTATATGCAGGTGATTGCGGAGACACTGTTGCAGTTAAACCCCCAGATTGGGTAGTGAATATCATGATTGCAGACAATCCTTCACCTTGGGAAATGCTAAGTACGCTTTTCCCACAAGCATGGCTTGAGGCACACCCCAATCCTGCAGATTACTTTCCTAAGATTATAAAACCTGCCGATTCTTCAATTGTTGCTATGCAATGGGCCGCATTTGAGAAATGGAACGAACCCGGAGGTGGGACTGCAGGCAGATTAAACAGCTTTACCCAGGCTGTACTTTTGATCACAGGTGATGAAGATGTGAGCACGCCAACTGCAAACTCTTATATATTATTAGACTCCATACCAAATGCCTCTTTAGTATTGCTTCCAGAATGCGGCCATGGCGCCATGTACCAGGTTCCTGAAAACTTTGCTGATTCTGTATTAGCTTTCCTCAGAAGTACTGGAAGTTGAACCAGGAAAGTGAAAAATCAATGTCGGGGTAGTAGGATCACAAGTTAGGTGAAATTAAACAAAAAGGCCCCGCGAAAACGCGAGGCCTTTGTTGCCCGACTAGGGCTCGAACCTAGACTCTTCTGAACCAGAATCAGACGTGTTGCCAGTTACACCATCGGGCATTGTAGGCCGTAGCCTTGGCGAAGGCCTACTGCTTGTTAATGCAGTACCTTCGTATTATACTGCTCTCCTTCGCCAAGGCTTCGAAGAGCGATGCAAAGATAAAAAGAAATTGGGAAATTCTTACTTTGATTTCTGCATTTTCGACCATGAATCGCGGAGGGGAACGGTACGGTTAAATACGATGCTGCCATCTTCCGATTGCTCAGGGTCAACACAAAAATAGCCTCTGCGTTCGAACTGGAATTTTGATCCCGAAGAGGCGCCTGCCAGGCCGGGCTCAACATATCCCCTTTTGATCTCAAGTGAGTCAGGGTTCAGGTTCGACTTAAAATCCTTCCCTTCTTCTGCTTCATCCGGATTTTCATTCAGAAAGAGCCTGTCGTACAGCCTGATCTCAGCAGGCAATGCATGTTGTGTGGATACCCAGTGCAAGGTTCCTTTCACTTTGCGGCCGGCCGCCGGTCCTCCGCTTTTGGTTTCCGGATCATAAGTACACCTCAGCTCAACTATTTTGCCATCATCATCCTTGATTACTTCTTCGCACTTGATGATGTATGCATAACGAAGCCTGACTTCTCTTTCCGGTGCAAGCCTGAAGAACTTACGGGGCGGGTCCTCCATGAAATCATCACGCTCAATGTAGATCTCTCGTGAGAAAGGGATCATCCTCTTGCCCATGCTTTCATCCTCCGGATTATTTATGGCTTCCAGCTGTTCTGTTTTCCCTTCGGGATAATTGGTGAGTACCACCTTGAGCGGATCCAATACGCCCATCACCCTCGCGACCTTCTGGTTCAGATCCTTCCTGATGCTGTGCTCCAGCAATGCAACATCAATGATATTGTTTCTTTTGGCTACGCCAATACGATCAGCAAAATTCCGGATAGATTCCGGGGTATAACCTCTTCTCCTCAAGCCTGATACCGTAGGCATCCTGGGGTCATCCCAGCCATTCACATGTTTTTCCTGTACCAGTTCCAAAAGTTTCCTTTTACTCATCACGGTATAGCTCAGGTTAAGCCTGGCAAACTCAATCTGCCGGGGCCTGTATTCTGTTTCGATCAGCTTGTCAAGAAACCAGTCATATAATGGCCTGTGAATTTCAAATTCCAGTGTACAGATGGAGTGTGTGATCCCTTCCATATAATCCGACTGCCCATGCGCAAAGTCATACATGGGATAAATACACCATTTGTCGCCCGTGCGGTCATGCGGGGTATGCATGATACGGTAGAGTACCGGGTCACGCATATGCATATTGGGTGAGGCCATGTCGATTTTGGCTCTCAATACCCTTGATCCGTCCGGGAATTCACCGTTTTTCATCCTGCGGAACAATTCCAGGTTGGCTTGCGGGTCTCGCTCACGAAAGGGGCTTTCAATGCCAGGACGTGTGGGGGTTCCTCTTTGCTCGCCTATGATTTCCGATGCCTGGTCATCGATATAGGCATTTCCATCAAGGATGAGTTTTTCAGCCCATTCATAAAGCTGATCAAAATAATCGGAAGCATAAAAC
>JABMQZ010000124.1 GCA_013202965.1 Bacteroidota bacterium
ATTTCCATTTGAATTATCAAAGCCAAAATGTAAGATTATATCTCCCGAAATAACACAATAAAGTAGTTCATGATATCCCCCGCCAAGGTCAACATCATCGCAATAATAAATATTCATGAATTAGACCGCTGTTATCATCGGCAGGTTCTGTGTCCTCTTTTTTGTCACAAGCTCCGATTAAGACAGCAGTGAACATTAGTAAGGTTATGAGTTTTAAATAGTTGGGTTTCATGGTATTTTGCCTTTTATGATTTGATTAATTATTATAAGCTGGTAAATATAATTATTTTTATGTTAACACCCGGCTACATGATGCTTAGGATTCCGCCGCTGTGAGCTTTGCTGCATATCCGGTATCTTTCACTTAAGCATGCAACAATATTTTGTACTTTTGACCGCTCTATTTAAAATTTTACGAAAATGACATTACTCATCAAAAAAGTGAATCGCATCTCTGCTGGCGATAACATCATTTACCTGGTCAGCAATCTGAAAGACCTGAACCGGACTAAGTTCAATGAGCGTGAGCAGAATTATATCCGGAAGCAGCATAAAAAAAATGAAAAGGACCTTCTATCCATCAACAGGCTGGACCAATGGATCTTTGTGCATATTGTAAGCAAAAAACATTCGCAGCATAAAAATCTTGAAGAATTGCGGAAAACAGGAAGCACATTGTGTGGCTGGCTGAACAACCATAAAGCCGAAAGTGCAACACTTATCGATTTTACAGGAAAAAGAGAACATGTCCTTGCCTTTGTGGAGGGTATGGGGCTATCGTCCTACCAGTTTCTGAACTATAAAAAAGATAAAAAGAAAGATAAATTTTCTTTCTCCGAACTAAAAATATCCGCTCATGCGGTAAGAAAGGAAGAAGTTAAGGATCTGAATATTATTATTGACGCAGTGAATAAATGCCGTGATATGGTGAATGAGCCTGTCTCAACACTCAATGCAGAGAAGCTGGCTGCCACAGTGAAAGAGATGGGGGCAGCCTGTGGTGCGAGGGTAGAGGTTATGGGCCGTAAAAAGATCGAGTCATTGAAAATGGGTGGTTTGCTGGCTGTAAATAAGGGAAGCTTCGATCCTCCCACATTTACCGTAATGGAATGGAAACCCATCGAGCCTATAAACGAAAAGCCTTATGTTTTGGTGGGCAAGGGTGTGGTTTATGATACCGGTGGCCTAAACATCAAGACCGGTAATTACATGGAGAACATGAAACGTGATATGGCCGGGGCAGCCACTATGGCATCGGTGCTATATGCCATTGCCATGACCCGTCTGAATGTTCATGTGATTGCACTACTTCCTGCCACCGATAATCGCCTTGACGGCAATGCCTATGCAAGCGGAGATATTATTACCATGCACAGCGGACTGACTGTTGAAGTGATCAATACTGATGCCGAAGGCAGGATGATCCTTGCGGATGCCTTGAGTTATGCTCAAAAATATAATCCCGAACTTGTGATCGACGCTGCTACACTTACCGGTGCTGCGGCAAGGGCTATCGGTAAATATGGCATTGTTGCCATGGAAGCCGATGCCGAAAAACCTATGATGAAGCTTAAGGAAGCCGGCAATGCAGTATATGAACGTATTGCTGAGTTTCCTTTCTGGGAGGAATACGCTGAGCTTATCAAATCGAATGTTGCGGATATAAAAAATCTCGGGGGTGCCGAAGCCGGAATGATCACTGCGGGGAAATTCCTTGAAAAATTTACAGATTATCCTTTCATCCATCTCGACATTGCCGGCCCCGCATTCTTCGATAAGAAAGACGGATATCAGCCCGAAGGGGGAACAGGCATTGGCGTGAGGCTATTGTATGCGTTCTTTCAGGAAATTGCAGAATAAAACCCTGCACCTGGTATCTGGTACCTGGCACCCTGAACCACTATAATACTTATCTTTGCGAGTGTAAATACAGACCTATGAATAAACCCGGCAGAAAAGAAGATCAGGCATCCAGGGTAAGGGTGGGGATCACCCATGGTGACCTGAATGGAATTGGTTATGAGATCATCATTAAAACCTTTCAGGATCAGCGAATGATGGATGCGATCACACCACTGGTATATGGTGTGTCAAAGGTGGCTTCATATCACAGGAAGGCCTTGCATATGAATGACTTCAACTTCAACCTTGTGAAGAATGCTGCAGCGGCAAATCCCAGGCGCTTGAACATTGTCAACTGCTATGAACAGGAAGTGAAGATCGATATGGGCAAATCTACCAGGATTGCAGGAGAGCTGGCATACCTTGCTCTCGAAAAAGCAACAAAAGACCTTCAGGATGGCCATGTGGATGTGCTCGTTACCGCACCTATCAATAAAAAGAATATACAGTCAGATGAATTCAATTTTCCGGGGCATACCGAATACCTTGCCGAAAAATGGAAAACTGATGATTTTCTGATGCTCATGGTGAGCAATAATATAAGGATCGGTGTTGTCACCAGTCATATTCCCCTGATGCAGGTTTCTCCAAATTTAACCAAAGAACTCATACTGCAAAAGTTGAGAATTATGAATCTGTCACTGAAACGTGATTTTAGCATTCCAAAACCCAGAATCGCACTTCTTGGCCTCAACCCCCATGCAGGCGACAATGGTTTGCTTGGCAGCGAAGAAGAAGATATCATCATTCCCGCAATTTCCGAAGCCTTCAATGAAGGTATGCTGGCCTATGGGCCATACGCTGCCGACGGCTTTTTCGGGTCTTCGGCATTTGCCTCATTCGATGGTGTTCTTGCAATGTACCACGATCAGGGGCTGATCCCTTTTAAAGCACTGTCTTTTGAATACGGGGTAAACTATACAGCTGGCTTGCCTGTTATAAGGACTTCACCGGCTCATGGCACTGCTTATGAGATCGCAGGGGAAAATTCCGCATCACCTGAGTCCATGCGTTCAGCCATTTTCCTCGCCTGCGATATTTTCAGGAATAGAAAATGCTATGATGAGATGAATAAAGACCCGCTTCCGCTTGAAGATACTTCCGGCGAAAATGGAGAGACGTGAGTAAATTCCAAAAAGACAAAACTCAAAATTTAGAACTTTAAAATAAATGTTTAAAGTCAGCGATATAGTTGAGATCACAAATGGGGAACTGCTCAGGAAAAGTTCGGCTAATCCTGAAATCAAGGATATCCTTGTCGATAGCCGACGTTTAATCTCTCCTGAAAATTGCGTATTTGTTAGCTTGTTGGGAAGAAACAATAACGGGCATGACTATATCCCTGAACTTTATGAGAAAGGGATCAGGACTTTCGTTATTTCAGTTTACAATACTAAATTTGATAACTACAAGGGCGCAAGTTTCATTAAGGTTAAAAATCCCCTGACAGCTTTGCAGGCCCTTGCTGCTACTCATCGAAAAAATTTTGACATCCCTGTTATTGGCATCACCGGCAGCAATGGCAAGACCATAGTAAAGGAATGGTTATTCCAGCTTCTGCAAAAGAAATATAAGATCGTCCGAAGTCCCAAGAGCTATAACTCCCAGGTGGGTGTACCCCTGTCTGTCTGGCAGATGGAGGCCAACAATAACCTGGCCATCTTTGAGGCAGGGATCTCCAGGCCTGATGAGATGGACAAACTACAGGCAATCATCCGTCCCGGGATCGGGATTTTTACCAATATCGGAGATGCCCACAACGAGAATTTCATCAGCATTATGCAGAAAGTGGGCGAAAAGCTGAAACTGTTCACCAAGGTTGACACCCTGATCTATTGTTCCGACCATGCAGAGATACAGGAGGTGCTGATCAGATCACAAATGCTGGAAACCATTCGGGCATTTACCTGGAGCAGGAAGCAGCCCGCCGATTTGCAAATCACTTCTGTATTGAGAACGAAGCTTGAAAGCACCACCATCAGCGGAATACATCAGGGGAAAGAGATCAGCATAGAGATTCCATTTATTGATGATGCATCACTTGAAAATTCCATTCACTGCTGGGCTGCCCTACTACATTTGGGAATGGATATGGATTTTATTGCTGAAGGAATGAAGATGCTGCAGCCGATTGCCATGCGTCTCGAGATGAAAGCAGGGATCAATCATTGCACTGTCATCAACGATAGCTATAATTCGGACATTAATTCGCTCAGCATTGCCATCGACTTCCTGAACCAGCAGTCGCAGCATAAAAAACGGACCATCGTCCTCTCGGATATCCTTCAAAGCGGTAAAGATGCGGAAGAATTGTACAGTAATATTGCCGGAATACTGAAACAAAAAAATATCGGGCGCATCATCGGGATCGGCCCCGCCATCTCCCGCCAGGCAAATCTTTTCGAGATGGAAAAGTCCTTCTATTCTTCTACCGAAGAGTTCATGCGGCAGTTTTCCTTTGCCTCTATCAGCAATGAAACCATCCTCTTGAAGGGCGCCAGGATATTTGAATTTGAGCAGATCAGCAAAGCCCTGCAGCAGAAGTCACATGAAACGGTCATGGAGATCAACCTTAATGCCATGGTCAACAACCTTAACTATTTCAGGTCAAAGATCAGCCCGCTTACCAGGATCATGGCCATGGTCAAGGCTTTTTCATATGGTAGTGGCGGATATGAGATCGCAAACCTGCTTCAGTTTCACAGGGTCGATTATTTGACTGTGGCATATGCTGATGAAGGTGTAGAACTGAGAAAAGCCGGTATCATTCTTCCAATTATGGTGATGAATCCGGAAGAACACAGCTTCGATGCGATGATACAGCATAATCTGGAGCCGGAGATATATAATTTTCGCATCCTTGATGTTCTGGAAAGGGCGATCAGAAAAAATATACTTCCAAGAAACAAGCCGGTGAAAATCCATATCAAGCTGGAAACCGGAATGCACAGGCTGGGATTCGAAATGGCGGAACTTAAGAAACTTTCTGAAAGGATCGGTAACAACAGGCGCCTGTATGTGCAATCTGTCTTTTCTCACCTGGCAGACAGTGGCGAGCCAGAGAGTGATGAGTTTACACGCGGACAAATCGAAAAGTTCAGGAAGATGTGCGATAATTTCTGCAGCAGCATCGACCATACTGTTTTGAGGCATATGACGAATTCCGCCGGGATCACCAGGTTCCCTGATGCACATTTAGATATGGTACGCCTGGGGATCAGCCTATATGGTATTGCTTCAAACCCTGAAGATGAAGTGGGACTGGCAAATGTCAGTACCCTTAAATCGACCATCTCCCAAATAAAAAAGGTAAAATCCGGAGAGAGGATCGGATACGGAAACAAGATCATCGACAATGATATGAAAATTGCTGTTGTTCCTGTGGGCTATGCCGACGGCCTGGACAGAAAACTGGGCAATGGAAGCGGACATTTGATCATTGATGGACAGAAAGCTCCGATAGTAGGAAACATTTGCATGGATATGTGCATGGTCGATATTACGGAAATTAAGGCCAGGGAGGGAGATACCGTGATCATTTTCGGCGACGACAGGCCTGTTAGCGAACTGGCTGCCGACCTCAAAACAATACCTTATGAAGTGATGACTTCCATTTCTACAAGGGTTAAGAGGGTTTATTTTCAAGAGTAGATCTTTCTTCAATCAATTTTCCTATTTTTGAGGATTATTCGCGAACAGAACTATCATGAAGCTTTCCATACTTATTCCGGCCTATAACGAAGAGAAAACGATTCACCTGATATTGGATAAGCTCCTTGATGTGCAGCTTGACGGTGGGTTTCAAAAAGAGATCATCATTATAAATGACTGTTCGACGGATAATACAGCAGAGGTGGCCAAAGCATACATCGAAGCACATCCAGCTCATGAGATCAGCTTTTTTGAACAGCCGGCAAATAAAGGCAAGGGAGCTGCGCTTCACCGGGGTATTGATGAGGCAACAGGCGATTTCATCATTATTCAGGATGCCGACCTGGAGTATGATCCGCAGGAATATAATCTTCTTCTGAAGCCTGTCATTGAAGGCCATGCAGATGTGGTTTATGGATCCAGATTTTTAGGCGGTACTCCGCACCGCATCCTGTTTTTCTGGCACTCGATCGGTAATAAGTTCCTGACCTTCCTGTCGAACATGTTCACCAACCTGAATCTTACCGACATGGAGACCTGTTATAAACTGTTCAGGACCGATATCATCAAACAGATCGATATTTCGCAAAAGAGGTTTGGAGTAGAACCGGAAATCACGGCTAAAGTGGCGAAAAAAAAATGTCGTGTTTATGAAGTGGGGATATCTTACTATGGCCGATCTTATAGCGAGGGTAAAAAGATCAATTGGAAAGATGGTTTAAAAGCCATATATGTTATCCTGAGATATGGCATCTTCAGGTAATTCACCAGTGTATGATTCAGGCTCTTTTTTTTCCTGTAGAGAGAAACATATATTCTTTTGCGCAATTATTTCAATAATCATAA
>JABMQZ010000125.1 GCA_013202965.1 Bacteroidota bacterium
CTTATTAGGAAACCTCGCGGCAAGCCACGAGGAATTATTTGATTAAATGCCTTTGGTAAGTTTCAGGTAGTGAAATATTTGTTTTCCTGCCTGGAGATGTCCCTCCCTTCTTATTTTCACTGGTATCAGTATGCAATTTCAACTTACTGTAATCAAGATACCAACTCTTCATCCTGATATGATTAAATATCCTGCGAATTACTCCCTTCCCATCCGCAATTATAAAGGCTTTTAATGATCTGTCCCATATGATGCCTTCAAGTTTCCGGAGGTGCTCAAGTATTTCCTTGCTTTCCGGACAAAAATTTCGTATCTTAGGCAAAATCGGAATTTAAGGCAAGATCTGTCTTGTGGTTATTATATTCCGTATTGCCCAAATTTTTCCGGGGCAGTAGCCACAGATATTCATTCTTAAGAGCTAATAAATCTACACCTGTGCTCATTTGGGTCTTGCCGGGCCAGGGTATATGATAGGAGAATTATATGACTGAAGTAAAAATGATCTATCTGACCGGGAGGACAGGACAAAAATACCGTTTTTATACTTTCCCGGGACCGGAAGGATTGAAGGCAAAGGGAGGAGTATATGCCATAACACAGCGCTCAATGCAAGATAAGGCATGGGAGCATAAAGTGATGAAGATCGATGAGACACCCGATATGTCTGCATTGAAAGCCATCATGCGCGCACCGGGTTATGATTGCCATAAGGGTGCAAATTGCCTTGCTGCCAGGCTTGAAAATGATCCCGTCAGGAGAAGGAAGATGACTGAGGACCTTTGGGGCAACTACTTCCCTTCCATGCTAACTGCCTGATCAGGCTTTGGGCGTAATTTTCGTATCTTTATCGCCTGAGTAAATCAAATCTATTTTCATGACCCTTAGTAAAACAAGGAAGAAATGGCTGATCATCGGCGGTTCGGTGCTGCTTATCCTGATCATCCTTCTGATCATACTTAACAGCATTCTGAGTAATAAAGCTGATCATTTATTGAGAGAAAAGCTTTCTTCCATCGATACCAGCTCGTATAATATAGATTTCAGGAAAGTACGGATTAATGTGTTTACACGCTCGGTAAACATTTATGACATAAGTGTTAAACCTGCTGATTCTGCACTGGAAGAGCTCAGAAATAAGCAGCTGGCCATGCCGGTATTCGAGATCAAGGTGCCAAAGCTTAAGCTGTCCGGCCTAAGTATAATGAAAGCCATAAAGGGGGAAGGTATTGATATAGGAAAAATTATTTTAATGGATCCCGATATCAAAATTTACAGTGGGCATGGCTTGTTTCCCGAAAAAAACTCATCTTCCGGAAATAAAAGCATTTTTTCATCTGACACCATTGTTGGATCACCGGTGAAAGAAGCCAGACTGGGCTCATTTGAGATCAGGGATGCCCATATAGAAGCAATCGACCTGAGCAATGATAAAACGGTCATGGAAACCAGGGAACTCAATATTCTCGTGGATGATCTGTGGCTTCATTACCCTGAAGGTGATACACTTTCACAGCTACTTGATATCAGTGATTTCAGTATCTCTTTGCAATCACATCAGATGGAACTGCCGGGCAATTTCTACAGTCTTCAAACCGGCCCACTGGAAATATCATATAAGGATAAAGAGATCCGGCTTGATTCCGTGCAACTTATTCCTGCTTATTCAGAACAGCAATTCGGCAGGATGGCAGGTAAGCAGACAGACCGCTTTGACCTGAAGACCGGACAGATCCTTGTTTCAGGCATCGAATTTGACAGCCTGATAAATAAAAAGCTGATCATAGAAAATATCGATATTAGCAGGCTGCATGCTGATATCTACCGTGACAAAGGAATCCCCCGGGACATGAAACATTTCCCGAAATTATTTCAAACTGCTGTTGCCGACATTCCCATCTATGTAAAAATTGGGAAGATCATTTTAAGTGAAGGCTATGCACGTTACGAGGAAATGCCGGAGAGCGGTACAGTCCCCGGGAGGATCATGTTTGATCAACTGGAACTCACGATAGAAGGAGTGAGCAATGATGCTACAATGATCAGTGAAGGACTTGCAATGAAGGTTGATGGCAAAGGATTACTGATGGGAAAGACCAGGGCAAAGCTTCAGCTGCATATGCCGGTTGGTGACCCGATGGAGCGTTTTACTTTTTATGGCTCGACCGAAACTTTTGCAGTGAAGGACATCAATCCCATGGTAGAGCCATTGGCTCATTTCAGGGCAATCGGAGGAACTGTAAACAGCGTCAGTTATTATGCCATGGCATACCATGACACGGCCATTGGAAGAATTGAATTTCTATACAATGAGCTGGAGATTTCAGTGTTAAAAAAACAAAAGGAAGCAAAAGGAGAGATTGGGCAAAATCGTTTTCTTTCTTTCCTGGCAGGATCAGTGATCCACAAAGCCAATCCAATGGAGAATAAACCGGTCAGAATATCCAAAATGTTTTTTGTCCGTGACCTGAACAAGGGATTCTTTAATTATATATGGAAAACTATTCAGAATGGGCTGACAAATACTGTCACCCCGGGCAAAAAGAACCTCGCCACAGATATGAGCTGGCCGGAATTTTTAAATGACTGTCAGAATGTTTTACTTGATGACTGGAAGCAAATGCATCAGGGGAAAACCGAGACCAAAAAAAATAAGCGGAGAAAAAACAAATAGCGCGATCATTTTCTCCTTAATTCTCAGCACTTATCATCTTCTCAGAGAAAAGTTTCTTAACGATCCTCTTCCCTAAAGTTTTCGTAACCTTATCAGGATTAAGCGGATCAAGACTTTTGCTTTGTCCTCCCCAGATGATCATATCCCCTTTGTTCTGATATAGATTAACATCAATGCGAAATGTTTTTCCGGGCCGCCTGTAATAATTTGGATCTATGATAATAGGCAGGTCGTGGTAATAATAAAATGAATAATATTCGTAATAATTATACGCATATGGCGGAAGCACCTCGGGAGCCATCACGTACATATCCGTACTTTCAGCATCTACCATTTTCAAGATCAGCATGCCATCCACACCTGCACTATCAAGTTTTCTCTCAATGGTGCTATAAAAAAACATTGAATCATAGATTAAAAGCCCCTGGCCACTGACAGCGGAAATCCCCCTGTCGCGCATTGCTGTGAGCATGTCTTCCTCAAGTGATTGCCTCAGCTGCCTGTCTTTAAATTGTACGATGACCAGCAATTTTTGCATGGGGTCTTTCAGAAAGCGTGTATCCTTCCAAATAGTTTTTACCTGGGCCATACCGGGTAAACTCAGCAGTACAATGAGCAGGCCAAGGATGAATGAAGTTTTTTTCATGTTCAATATTTTATTTCTTACCTGAAATAATAATTATAGATCGTATTTCCTGATCCAACGATCATATTCAGTTGTCCGTCACGGTTCAGGCTGCCTATCAATATCCTGGTTTTTCCAATATGGTCGGGGGTACTGAGTAGATTTCCTGCACGGTCAAAAAGGTAAATTTTCCGGCTTTCCCCTGACACCACCCCTATCAGTTTCTCACTCAATGATACGGGAATGATCACCGGTGAAGAATTGATCTCATTTTCAAATTCCCATGAAAACATGACATTTTTAAAGCGGTCGAACACGCTCAGCTTGTTACCGTCAAGGAAAATAAAATCCTTTCCACCCTTATTATTGAAATCCTCATACAGGAAATAATGCGCCTTGCTGAAATTCCCAAAATCAGTCTGCTCAATCTTTCCGTTTGAATGAATATAGGTCAGTTTTCCATTTTCGTCAGTGCTCAGAATGATACCTTTGCTGTTGGTTTCGTTCACATAGAACCTGGAATTTACCCCATTGACAATATTTTTTTTCAGATTGATCCTTGATCGACCACGCCGGTCAGTGATCTTTACATTTCCTTCTGCATCTGCAATGATGATGTAATCCCTGGCTCCTTCCCTCAGGTGCTGGACAGGATTGGTAATTGCCCCTTTCGAGAGTGGATTTTTCCATCCTTCAATTCTCTTGCCCTTGATATCGAAATTGTACACCCTGTTATCCTCCAGGGCAATCAGGATGCGATAATCTTTATTATTGTCATAATCAAAAACAGCCAGCCCATTGGTCGCCTTCTTCTTCAGTTCTACCGGATATCCTTCCACATCCCTTCCGAAGAGATCGATAAGGTATACGCGGTTTTCCGTATTGAACAGGTACTGGATTTTCCCATTCCGGTAATAATCCACCGTATGTACGTCACTGATGACCTTTTCGCCAAGATTCAGCTTCCAGTCGATGTTGCCGTCATGATCAATGAGATACATATTGTTGAGTGTATCGAAAGCCACGATCTTCAGCCTGTTTGTCCGGTGGTCTTTTACAAAATAGGGTTGCCCGTGCACAGGGGCATCAAGATATGCTTTCCAGATGGCAAGGTCTTCCTTTATGTAAGCGGGATTATGTTTGACGTAAATACTCGTAAAATACATATTATTCAGTGCCTTGAACTGAACGGCCAGAGCTTCGAAATTCTTTATCAGGCCGGGATTATTTTCGATAAAGGCGGCCAAAGGAATTGCCAGGATGTCCTTGAGTAAAGGCGTTGAATTTCTGATGTTAAAATAAAAGAAAATATTGGAACGGTCGGAGATATTATCAGTGAATTCCTTGAAGTTCTCGTTTTGTTCAAGCGTTTTTCCCGATAAAAGGATATTGATAAGGTTTTCAAGGCTTTGGCTGGAATTTGCAAAGACAATATAATCTTCGATCTGTGTATAATAATTTTCTTTGATTTCGGAAAATATCCGGCCATAGATCACAGGGAGCAGTTCAGGAATGGCAATCCTTCTAATGATATAATCCCTGTACTCAGAAGTGTATTGGCTTGAGGATAATTCCTTCAGCTTCCGTGCTGCCAATTCAATATCCTGTGCATGTATGGCCAGGAAAGTATTGGACTTCTGGTCCTGCAAATGCGGATTGATCAAGGCCAGGGCCATTTCGTTTCCAATCCATGCAGTCATATATTCTTCGAGCCTGTCACCGTAGCGGCTCTTCATTTTACTCAGTTTACTTTCCCGGCCGGGGAAAATTCCATCATGCTGAAGGTATTCGGCATTTTTATGATACAGGCTTTCAAAATCGCTGAAACCAAAACTCAGAAGAAGAGAGGTATTATAAGGCAGGATGCGTGTAACTTCGATCTTTTGGGCTTGCTGCCGCCGGAAGATGCTCAGGAACTGGTTCATGGAGTCAATGGCCTCCGTATACCCATTCATGAGGAGTTCGTCCTTTTTAATGATAAGGTCTATTTCAGACCATGAGCCAAAAGCAGGTAAAATCTTTCTTTCCTTATAATAGGAGGAAGCGAAAATGTTACGTGCAATAGCAGGTATACGTCCAAAATTGACATAGATATTCGCATCTACATTTTGTCCCGAGGTAAGGGCGACTTTTTGAAAGAGATGATCAAAAGGAAGTGATGATCTTGTATCGATACGCAAGGCACAATCCTCCAGTATAGCAGCTGTATTGCCTATCATGCACAGACCATAATCTATGCAATAATAGCAGGCGGTATCCCCAGCATCTGACAATAAATAGCCATCGATATCACGAAACGACATCTCTGTTTTCTGAAGTGCTCCTCCGTGCAATTTCCCGATTAGCAGATCAAGCTCATGCTCTGATGCAGCATAGGGCCATCGAAATAATATGCAATAAGCCATCTGCCCGCCGTCTTCCAGTAATGCAAGGTAAATGTTTCCTTTTTCCAGTAATTCCATGTATCCCATTTCGGATAAAATGGAATCTGCACCCTGCAGGGCATTCAGCAGGTTTCCAGCAGTTTCAGTCTTAAGGATATCAGCCCAGATATCATTTTTACCCGATAGTTCGCGTATGAGTGTCCCCGGCTCATTGATTTTGATAAAAATCCCGGTGTTTTCAGGGATGGCATCCTCGGGGCTGAAAGGTGAACGGCCATACTTGTCATACAGGTACCAGGCACCGGCCAAAACCAGCACAGCAAGAATGATCAGCAATCCGTAATTAAATATCCTGAAATGTCGGGCCATGGTGAACAATGTTATTATCTCAAAAGTATAACAAAAAAAAGGCGTGAATATTGAGGAGGGATGAATAAAACTAACAGAAAGATGTTAATTAATCAGTAGTTAGTAGTCAGTAGTCAGAATAGTGTTGGGTGTAGAAACTTCTTCTATCATCTATCCCGATCTCTTTCCCCTTCGCCTTCTGCAATCTTGAAAATTCAAAACTCTTAACTCTTTACTTCAATTCTTCACTTGGAACTCGGAACTCGGAACTTAGAATTGATCTTTAAAGAACAATTCTAAGCTGTTCGTTCATATTGAAGCTTTTCCGGTGGTAGGGTGTAATACCGTATTGGTTTATTGCGTCCTTATGCTCACGTGTGGGATAGCCTTTATTGTTCGCCCACATATATTGCGGGTATTCATGATGGATCAATTCCATATATTCATCGCGCTGCGTTTTTGCAAGTACTGAGGCTGCAGCAATAGACAGGTATATTCCATCTCCCCTGATGATACAATGATGCGGAATATCCTTATAGGGGGTAAATCTGTTTCCGTCGACCAGCAGGAGCTCAGGAGGTGTGCTGAGTTTACTAATGGCGCGGTGCATGGCCAGGAATGAGGCATTCAGTATATTGATCTCATCGATTTCCAGATTATCAACCATTGCAACAGCCCAGGCAATCGCTTCTCTTTCGATAATCACCCTCAATTTATTTCGCTGCTGTTCGCTAAGTTGCTTTGAGTCGTTGAGCATTTCATTCTTAAAGCCTTCAGGGAGGATGACGGCAGCAGCACAGACAGGCCCGGCAAAACATCCCCGCCCAGCCTCATCCAGACCGGCTTCCAGCAGCCCTTTTGTATGAAATCTTTCTAGCATACGGGAGAAAAGATATTATTGATCACTGTGGTCAGCAACAGCAATAAAAAGCAAATTTCTATTAATAACGACACCTTTCTGCGGTTAGCCAGGTATACTGAGATGATCATACTCGCCGGCACGGCAGCCAGCAAGGCAGTGTTGAGAAAATGCTCGCCCTCATATATAAGGGTGGAAAAAGAAAAGATGAAAAACCATGTGATAAGCAGGATCCTTTTCCTAAAACTGATATTCCATTCATTCAGATGAGATGCCAAATAAAATGATGCTGCCAGAAAAAGCAGTGCAGCCCATCCCCACACCATATACTGCATATAATACGCCTTGATGTCAATGCCCGGAATGTTAGAAAACCAGTTTTCATAAGTACAATATTGCCCGGAAAGACTATCTGTCATAAAATAGGCCAGAAACAGGTACAGATAGACAGTAAAGATCCCTGAGAGGGAGACAAGAAATACCCGTATTGAAAAAGTACCGAATATGATAAATGAAAGAAAAATGACAAGGAATATAAAAACCACAGGAAAATGAAACAGGGAAGCCATGGCAAGCAGGACTGCTGCGCTAAAAACATCTTTTGTCGGGTCTGCCTTGCCATAGGTGTTCAGTATCCTGTCAATGGCAAGGATGATAAATAATCCGGCACAAAGAACAGGGTTAAGCCCAAGCATAAGTGGCGATTGACTCATCATGACAATAAATACGATGGCCGGAACCAGTGTATTTTTGGGTACAATTTCATGCCTGATGAGGATAAAGTTCAATATAAACGCTTCTGCAATAAGCAGGAACAGACCTGATATTGAAAATACCAGCACTTCGTCCGGCAGGGATTGCAGGAGCAACAGAAAGAGAGGGGATTCCGGACCTGCATTAATTTCAAGACAGGGAGCTGTATATGCGCAGATCCATAAAGATGCCGCAATGACAATCAAAAAAAGATATTGAAGATAGAAACTTGATTTAAAGAATCTGATCAGCATCTTACAAGGATTTCAGGTCAAAGCCAAGATCCTTCCGGAAATACTTTCCTTCAAAATCTATCACAGAGGCATTCACATATGATTGTCTGAGGGCTTCCTTCATATTTTCCCCAAAAGAGGTCACGGCTATGACGCGTCCCCCGCTGGTGGAAATTACACCCGTCTTTTCATCCCGGCTTGTTCCGGCATGAAAGATGATGCTGCCTTCAACATCATCTATTCCATGGATATCCTTTCCCTTTTCATATGCTCCGGGATAACCTCCAGACACCAGCATGATGGCCGTTGCGAAGCGTGGATCAGTGAGCAAATGCTCCTGAGCAAGGCTGCCATCTCCAACTGCAATGAAGTGCTGCAGCAGATCGGATTTTATCCTGGGAATAACAGATTCTGCCTCCGGGTCGCCCATCCTGACATTATATTCGATCACAAAAGGATCGCCCCCGACATTGATCAGTCCGAAAAATATGAATCCCTTATACTCGAGCCCTTCATCGATAAGGCCACGCATTGTCGGAGCAATAATCTGATGCTCAACTTTCTGCATAAACTCAGGCCCGGCAAAAGGCACAGGAGAGATAGATCCCATTCCGCCGGTGTTCAGGCCGGTATCTCCCTCCCCGATTCGTTTGTAATCTTTAGCGGAGGGCAGTATCTTATAAGATTTACCATCGGTAAGCACAAAACATGAGATCTCAATCCCTTTTAAAAACTCTTCAATCACCACTTTGCGGCTGGCTTTGCCAAATTTGGCATCCCTGAGCATGGCGGTAAGTTCCTGCCCGGCTTCTTCAATAGTGCTGCAGATCAGGACTCCTTTTCCTGCCGCCAGGCCATCGGCTTTCAACACATAAGGTGGCTTCATGCTTTTCAGAAATTCCAGGCCTTTCCCCAGCTCATCGGAAGTAAATGTAGCATAAGCTGCGGTAGGAATATCATACTTTTTCATGAACTCCTTGGCAAAATCTTTGCTTCCTTCCAACATGGCAGCCGCTTTTACAGGTCCGATCACCATAACTTTTGAAAGTTCGGGATCCGTTTTAAAAAAATCGTGAATTCCTTCTACCAGTGGCACTTCGGGGCCAACCACCAGCATACCGACATCTTCATTTAACACGAAAGCCTTCACTTCAGAATAATTTCCTGTATCAATATCTACATTCTTACCATGCAGTGATGTACCGGCATTGCCAGGTGCAATAAAAAGATGGCCAAGGCCTGCGCTTTGTGAAAGTTTCCATGCAAAGGCATGCTCACGGCCACCGGAGCCTAGAATTAGAACATTCATAAACTTATTTTTTATCGTTCAACACTTTTTCAACGACCTCCCAGAGCTGGTCCGCAGAATTTTGCCAGGTAAACATTTTTCGTCTTTCCCTCCCCTTTTCTATCATCCTTTTCCTGAGTTCAGGATCGAAAGCCACCTGTTCAAGGCCTTTTGCAATGGATTTCACCGAGAAAGGATCTACCAGTATTGCGGCATCGCCTGCCACCTCCGGCATGGCTGTTATATTGGACGTAATAACGGGGGTATCGCAGTAATAGGATTCAATGATAGGAATGCCGAAGCCTTCGAAATAGCTGACATATGTCATGGCCAGTGCAGCGGCCACAGCCCTGTGCAGGTCCTCTGCAGACATCCTTCCACTAAAGATCACCTCATGAGCATGCCGCATCCCTTCATAGGCCTGCCTGATATCTTTGGTCCAGTACTTTTTATTTCCCACGACGAGCAATTTGATGTCGGACCGGTGCTGCTCCTTGAAATAATCAAATGCCTTAAACAAGCGGGCAAGGTTCTTACGCGGATGCAAAGCTCCCACAAAAATAAAATACGGACAGCCATCACTCAGGGCATTTCTTGTTTCTTCCTTCGCAGCATCCCCTATCGGACAAAATCTTTCATTGGCTCCATTATAAACCACGCTGATCTTCCCTGCCGGGATGTCGTAACGGTTCATAATATCCTTTTTTGAATAATCTGAAACGGTAACGATCTGCCGGGCTTTACGGGCATAGCGTGGAAAGAAATAACGGTAATATTTTCTTTCCAGAAAAGGAAGATCTTTCGGGTACTGCTCGAAATTCAGGTCATGAAATATGGGAATGGATTCCACTTTGGTTTTCAATGACAGATAAGCATCAGGCGAGAGAAATAAATCGGCATTGATCTTTTTCAGCACCCTTGGCACCGACCACTCAAACCACAGGTAATAAAGAAATGGGTGTCGTGCCTGTGGTTTTACCACGATAGGAGTTATGTTATCGGAAAAGATGAAACGTTCATCCCATTTGCGATCGAAAATAAAAAAGAATTCATGCTCAGGGTGTGCAAGCGTAATCCTCTTAAGGGTTTCATAGGCAACCCATCCGATACCTTCTAATTTGTCGGGGAGGAGCAATCTGGTATTTACAGCTATCTTCAATAATATAGTTTTAATGAGTCCGTTCTATCTGCTGTCAAATGAAGCATAAATTATTACAAAATTACGATGCTGGTATTTTTATGATAATTTTGTACAAATTTAAAGTTTTTTCGATTAGGCTGTGTGACAATTGTAATTACATTTGAATGCCTATTAAGCAGGAGAGATGCAGCGAAAATTTATTACCAATCTGATCTTATTACTTTCCCTGAACCTGCTGATAAAGCCGTTCTGGATCCTGGGCATTGACCGTTCGGTTCAAAACCTGGTAGGTTTGGAGACATATGGGTTCTACTTCGTAGTCTTTAATTTCTCCTTTCTTTTCAACATCCTCCTTGATCTTGGGATCACCAATTTCAATAACCGCAATATAGCCCAGCACCGCCATTTGCTGAACAAGCACTTCTCACGGATCATTGTGGTGCGCTTTATGCTGGCCATACTGTACCTCATCGTTACCTTCACCGCTGCCCTGATCTACGGTTTCAATGCGGAACAGTTGTACCTGCTTGGATGGATCGCGTTCAACCAGTTTCTGCTATCACTTATTCTATACCTGCGCTCGAACATCTCGGGATTACTCCTCCTCCGGACCGACAGCCTCATCTCTGTGCTTGACAGATTGCTCATGATACTGTTTTGTGCTGTATTGCTCTGGGGGAATGTTACCAGCCAGGCATTCAGGATTGAGTGGTTTGTTTATGCACAGACAGCAGCCTATCTTATTACCGCCCTGATCGCATTCTCTATTGTAATGGTGAAGGCAGAATTCAAGCGGGTTTACTGGAACTGGCCATTTTTCGTGATGATCCTAAAGCAAAGCCTGCCTTTTGCCACCCTGGTACTCATGATGTCGTTTTATAATCGTATCGACCCCGTCCTTATTAACAAGATCCTTCCTGATCCTGTTGGGGCGATACAAGCAGGCATTTATGCCCAGGCGTTCCGGCTTTTCGATGCAGCAAACCAGATTGCATTCTTATTTGCTGTATTGCTGTTGCCGATATTCTCGAATATGATCAAAAACAAAAAGCCGATTGTACATATTGTAAAACTGGCTTTCTCCCTCCTCTTTACGATCTCTGTAACCGTAGCTTTAAGTTCGTTTTTCTACGCTTCGGAAATCATGACAATGCTGTATCCGGGTGCAAATATCGAATCTTCCCGGATCCTGAGCATATTGATGTTTGGCTTTATTGCTGTATCAGGAATATATGTGTTCGGCACACTTCTGACTGCCAATGGCAGCCTGAAACAATTAAATATCATTGCCGGATCGGCTATAGCCCTGAACCTTATTTTTAATCTTATTTTAATACCACAAATACAGGCAGTTGGTTCTGCTTATGCCAGTTTGTCTGCACAAGCTATCTCAGTGATCCTGCAGGTGCTCATCGTACAGAGGATTTTCAAATTCAGGATAAACTACAATTACTTGCTTTCTCTGATTGCGTTTGCCACCGGGGTCACCCTGGCCGGATATTTCACCAACTCCTTTGCATACAACTGGATCATTAACCTGGCCCTTATGTTGTCAATTTCATTTCTCCTGGCATGGACACTGGGGCTGCTTAGCATCAGAGGGTTTATAAACATCATTAAGAATAAGGAATAGCGAATCAAGGGATAAAATCGTGAAATGCTTATCATTCAATTGGTGCATTGAAATAAATTTCCTAATTTTGACCCCTTAATTAAATTTTAGAACTAACAAGATGGTAAGTAAGTTTACAGAAAACGGCGACTTTGACTCCTCTGGTTTCATTTATTTCCTCTATTACTGGAGGAAACCGCTGATCATCATTACCCTGCTTGCGATAGCTGCTTCCATATTATTTTCCTCACCACTTTTCATAAATCCCAAATACAAGTCTACGGTCATTCTTTTCCCTGTAGCCACGAATTCAATTTCTAAGGCGCTGATCAGTCAGCAATCAGGGATCAAGGAAGATGTGCTTGGTTTTGGTGAAGAAGAACAGGCAGAGCAGATGTTGCAGATACTGAGTTCTAACAAGATCAGGGACAGGGTAGTGCAAAAGTTCAATCTGATGGAACATTACAGGATCAACCCGGAGTCGGAGTATAAGAATACCCGCCTGTACAGGGAGTTTGTAAGTAATGTGTCTTTCAGGCGTACTGAGTATATGGCAGTGAAAATTTCCGTTCTTGATGAGGACCCGCAAATGGCGGCCGATATCGCCAATACCATTGCCGAACTCCTGGATTCAACAAAAACCCTGATGCAGAAAGAAAGGGCGATGAGGGCTTTTAATATCGTTGAAAAAGAATATATTAGTCTTCAGGCTGAAATCACGGGGATCGTCGATTCCCTGAGAGTGATCGGGAAGCTGGGTGTAAATGATTATGAATCGCAAGCGGAAGTGATTAACCAGCAATTGGCAATAGCTCTTCGCAACGGCGACATGGTTGCAGTACGTGCCCTTGAGCAAAGACTTGAAGTGCTTGCTGAATATGGCGGGACCTTTCTCTCCCTGAAAAATGCCCTGGAATTTAAGTCTGAACAGCTAAGCCTTCTCAAGGCAAAATACCAGGAAGCCAAAGTAGACGCCGAAGAGGAGCTGCCACAAAAATTCATTGTAAGCTCGGCCTACAAGGCAGAACAGAAATCATACCCGATCCGCTGGATCATTGTTGTGATTTCGACACTATCAGCTTTGTTACTGGCCATACTGGTGATCATCATCATTGAGAATTTTGCAAAAATCAAAAAAAAAAGCCTTAAGCTAAAACTATGGTCATATGATAATCTGGCCGTCTTCGACCGGGAGAAACCAACTGAAGAAAGAAAAGAAAAGAAAGTGACAGTACAGGAAGAAAAAGTTCCTGAACCCGTGATAGAAAAAAAACCTGAAGAGGAAACTCCGCCGGTTCACAAGCCTGAAGCGCTTAAAGAAATAATAAAAGAAGAAAATAAAAAAACATCTGAATCATCACAAGAAAAATCATATAATAAGTCTGAGATGAAAACGTATTACGATAATTCCAGCCTGTTGGGCATAATCTTTAAATGGTGGATACATATTGCTGTTATTACTGTCGTCGCACTGCTGCTTGGCGTACTGTTTTCCAGCCCGATGTTCATTACTCCCAAGTATAAATCTTATGCTGTTGTATATCCTGCCAATATTTCACCTTATTCCGATGAGAGCGAAACAGAGCAGATGTTACAACTGCTGCATTCAAAAGATATCAAGGACAGCGTGATCAAACATTTCGATCTTGCCGCACACTATGGGGTTGACAGCAATTTCAAATACTTTTATTCTACCATTTATTATATGTTCGGGCAAAATGTGAGCATCAACAAGACACCTTACGAATCGGTTGATATCACTGTGCTGGATAAAGATCCTCTTATGGCCAACAACATGGTGAATGCCATCATCGATTATTATAACAAGAAAGTAAGGCAGATCCATAACGACAAATATCTTGAAGTGATCAGGATGTATGATGCCATTATAGAAAAAAAACAGGCACATATTGATTCATTAAAACACCGTCTCTACATTCTTGGCACCGAATACGGACTTCTTGATTATAATGCCCAGGCAGTTGAAATCACCAAAGGCTATCTGCGCACTGTCATGGGAGCTACTTCCACCAGCATCAACCAACGCGAAGTGATGAGGCTCAAGGCCAACATTGAAGAGCATGGCGGGGAACTTATTGAAATCGTTGAATCGATCAAGAATGAAGCACAGAACTTCTCCATGTTGAAAGTGGATTATGAGAATACGGTTCGTTTTTATACGGATGAATTGACTTACGCCAATGTCATCACTCCGCCTTATCCTTCTGACAAAAAGGCTTATCCGGTTCGTTGGCTGATCGTTGTATTCACAATGATCGCAACGTTTTTTCTAAGCATTATCATCATCCTTATTATTGAGCGATACCGACACCAATTCCGGATAAAGAAGTAAACCTAATCCAAGCGTACTCTTGAATATGATCGAGAAATATAAGGTCTATATAGTCTATGCGGTAAGTCTTGCATTTATTGTATTGAACTGTTACCTGATCATACTTGACAAGTATTATGGACTGCTTGCTCCATTGCTGCTGATATTCCTGTTTCTCTACATTTTCTCACTCGACAAGCTCATCCTGCTGATCACTTTTCTGACACCGATTGCTATCAACTACAAGGATCCGGATCTTGGGGTTGGGATATCACTTCCCACCGAACCTCTTCTACTGGGGGTACTGGTGGTTTTTATTCTTAAATTGTTTTATGATGGTGGCTTTAACAGGAAGATCGTCAGTCATCCGGTAAGCATTGCCATCATCATTAATCTGATATGGCTGGGGTTAACCATGTTCACAAGTGAAATCCCGCTGGTATCTGTAAAGTTTCTTATTGCAAGGCTGTGGTTTATTATTCCATTTTATTTCATCGGCATACTGGTTTTCAAGAAAGTCAAAAACATCAAACTATTCAATTGGCTGTATATCGTTGCGCTGCTGATGATTATTATTTACACCATATTCAACCATGCTGGTTTTGGCTTCGACAAGCCTTCCAGCAATATGGTGATGAAGCCCTTTTACAATGACCATACTGCATACGGAGCAGTGATCGCAATGTTTTTACCTTTCTTTCTCGGTTTCAGTATCAGCAAGAATTACAACAATTCACAACGTCTGGCGAATTTCATAGTCTTATTCATTTTGATCCTTGGAATTATTTTTTCTTACAGCCGGGCAGCGTGGATCAGTGTGGCCTTTGCCCTGATGGTGTATGGCATCATTGCCATGAAAATAAAATTCAGGTGGGTCATGGCCGGTTTCTTTGTTCTTGCAGGCCTGTTCTACATATTCTCCTTCCAACTAATAGACCGTTTGGAGCGGAACAAGCAGGATTCCTCCACCAATTTCACAGAGCACATCCAGTCTATGTCGAATATTTCATCGGATGCATCAAACCTTGAACGCATCAACAGGTGGAATTCTGCCCTCAGGCTGTTCGAGGAACGGCCTTTCTGGGGATGGGGACCGGGAACTTACCAGTTTGTTTATGCTCCCTTCCAAAGGTCGAAAGAAAAAACAATTATCAGCACCAATGCCGGTGATATGGGGAATGCTCACAGCGAATATATAGGCCCCCTCTCGGAATCCGGGATATTGGGTATGCTGACATTTATCGCTATCGTGATCGCGGTTTCCATTACCGGCCTGAGAGTCTATAAACGTGCTGAATCCAAAGAGGTGAAACTGATCAGTCTGGTGATACTATTGGGGCTGATGTCATATTTTGCCCATGGCCTGCTCAATAATTTTCTCGATACCGACAAGGCATCGGTTCCCTTCTGGGGCTTTATTGGGATACTGGTATCGTTAGACCTATATCATACCAGGAAAAAGGAAGAGGTTTCTGAATAAACAGGGTTGAAATCAGAAATCAGATACCAGAAATCAGATACCAGAAATCAGAATTTTCTTTTAAAGCTTGCGAACTTTTTCCCAAATTTCGGGTAGTTTCTTTATTAATGCCATCTGCTGCCAGGCTTTGCGGACTTCCATGGCAGGTGCTCCGAAGTATACTTTTCCGCCTTCCAGGGATTTATCGGCACCGGAAGTTGCCAGTATTACAGCCCCTTCTCCAATTACCAAATCCTTGTCGATAACGACCTTCGCCCATATGATCACATTATCTTCAATCCTGGTAACACCGGCAATAGCAGTATATGCACCGATCAGGCAAAAACGGCCGATCTGTGTATCATGGCCTACCTGTACGTGGTTGTCGAATTTTGTATAATCGCCTACACGTGTATCTCCGGTAACGCCCTTATCAATTGAAGTACATGCACCGATCTCCACATGATTGCCTATGATCACGCGACCCACTGAGTGAAACTTCAGGGTTTCGCCTTTTCTTTTCTGGAAGTAAAAGCCATCAGCACCAATCACAGCCCCGGAGTGGATCACGACATGATCTCCGAGTTCACAATGATCATAGATGGAAGCATTGGCATGGATCAGGCAGTTCTTCCCGATCTTCACATGATTTCCGACAAAAGCACCGGGCTGGATCACGGTACCCTCCCCAATCTCCGCTGTGGGGCTCAGCATCCCGCCAGCCGGTTCAAAAGGGCGGAAATGATTGCTCAGCTTATTAAAATCTACAAAAGGATCATCAGAAATGATCAGGCCTTTTCCTTCCGGGCATTCCACCTCTTTGTTGATGAGGATGGTAGTAGCATCAGAATTCAGCACTTTGTCGTAGTATTTCGGATGGTCTACAAAGGACAGGTCACCGGCTTCAACCATATGCAGCTCGTTCAGGCCGCTGATCACATGATCGGGATCGCCAATAAATTTTGCATTTAGAAATTCGCTGACCTGCTTCAGGCTTTGTGCTGCTGGAAATTTCATGATTTACGTTTTTCTCCCATTGTCCGGATTGCTAAATAAGCTGCAAACAGGATGGATGTAATGTTTATAAGAACTTTGTACTATGCTTTGACCCTCTCGGAATATTGCCCGGTCCTGGTATCGACTTTGATAAGATCACCTGTGTTGATAAACAGCGGAACCTTTACCTTGGCGCCTGTCTCAACAGTAGCTTCCTTCATCACATTGGTAGCTGTATTCCCTCTTTCCCCCGGCTCAGTGTAGGTGATTTCCAGAACAACATATGCCGGCATTTCACAGGCGATCGGAGATTCGGTTTCAGTATGGTAAGAGATCTCCACTATCTGACCTTCTTTAAGGAATTCGGAAGCAGAAATGAGTTCTTCCCCGATGAAAGTCTGTTCAAAGGTTTCCTGATTCATAAAATGATAGAATTCACCATCATTATAGAGATACTGATAAGAACGTCTTTCAACCCTTTGCACATTGATTTTCATTCCGGCAACAAAAGTATTTGGCAGCACCTTGCCGGTTTTAACATTTTTAAGTTTCGTCCTGACAAAGGCTGCACCTTTTCCGGGATTTACATGCTGGAATTCAATAATGGAATATAGTTGTCCGTTAAACTCTATAACCAATCCGTTTCTAAAATCTGCTGTTGTTGCCATCTTCTTAAATTATATTTATGATCAGTCCTGTTTCTGGAATTTACTGTATCCCTTCATGATACCCCTGGTGGATTTGGAGATAAAAGACAGGATCTCATCCCTTTCAGGTGTTGCAGGCACATCGGCTTCAATGATGTTCACTGCCTGTGAGACATTGAGTCCTTTCAGGTAGATCATTCTGTAAATATTCTGTACATCGTTGATCTGTTCATTTGTGAAGCCTCTTCTTCTCAATCCGATGGAATTCACACCAACATATGACAATGGTTCCCTCGCCCCTTTGGTATAGGGAGGGACATCTTTTCTTATAAGTGCACCACCGGAGATCATGCTGTGTTTTCCGATCTGAACAAACTGATGAATGGCTGCCAGTCCGCCAATAATGGCGTAATCGTCAATGAATATATGACCGGCCAGGGTAGCTGCATTGGCAAGGATCACATTATCGCCAATGATGCAATCATGCGCCACATGAACATAAGCCATCAGCAGGCAATTATTCCCGACAACGGTTTCATAATTTGCTTTGGTACCACGATTGATCGTCACAAACTCCCTTATGGTGGTATTATTCCCGATCTTAACAATGGTTTCTTCCCCATCGAACTTCAGGTCCTGGGGGATGGCAGCGATCACGGCACCGGGAAAGATCCGGCAATTTTTGCCGATACGTGCACCTTCCATAATGGTGACATGTGCACCTATCCAGGTGCCTCCTTCAATTACCACATTTTTCTCAATGTTAACAAAAGGTTCAATGACAACCGTGTTGGCCACTTTGGCCTGGGGATGTACATATGCTAGAGGTTGATTCATTTTCCTGGGTTGTTTGTTGTTTCTTCTATTCTTGTTATAGATGCCATCATTTTTGCTTCCGTCACAACCTTACCATTGACATAAGCAATGCCATGCATATACCCGATTCCCCTGCTGACAGGTTTGATCAACTTGCTGTAAAAGACAATAGTATCACCGGGTTCAACCCTCTTCCTGAACTTAGCCTCCTCGATTTTTAAAAAGAGTGTCAAATAATTTTCCGGGTCAGGAACGGCCGTCAAAAGAAGGATGCCACTTGTCTGGGCCATGGCTTCAATCTGAATTACGCCGGGCATCACCGGATCTCCGGGAAAATGTCCTACAAAAAAAGGTTCATTCATTGTAACATTCTTCACCCCTACAATATAGTCTTCACCCATCTCCAGTATCTTATCAACAAAAAGAAATGGTGGACGGTGCGGCAGGATGTTAAGGATGTCGTTAATGTCATACAAGGGCTTCTTGTTTACATCAATCGAAAATGATTTATTCATCTTTTTTCTGTTGTTTATATGTTTTTTAATGAGTTTTCCCAATTCCACATTCGCTGCATGACCCGGTCTGCGGGCAATGATATGGGCCTTGAGTGGTTTACCAAGCAATGCAAGGTCACCAAGAAGATCAAGTAGTTTATGACGTGCAGGTTCGTTGCGGTGATGCAATTCAAGGTTGTTCAGTATGCCTTCCTGCAGCACCTCCATCCTTGGTTTTTTGAACAGGTCGGCAAGGCGGTCGAGTTCCTCCTGTGAAATAATCCTGTTCACAAAAACAATGGCGTTGCTCAAATCTCCACCCTTGATGAGATTATTGCTCAAAAGGTATTCCAACTCATGTAGAAAGACAAAGGTGCGGGAATCTGAGATTTCTTCTTTGAAATCCTTTATATCCTCAAGCAGTGCATATTGTGTTCCCAATACCCTGGTCTCGAAATTGATCATAACAGAAACCTTGAAGGTATCGCTTGGAATGGCAATCAGCTCAACTTTGTTTTCCTCGTCAGTATAAATGATATTGGAATCGATCTCAATGTACTCCCGAATTGCATCCTGCTCTTCAATACCTGATTGGTTCAAAGCATCGACAAATGACTTCGAACTTCCGTCCATGATGGGGGGCTCTCCCTGGTTAAGGTCGATTAAAAGGTTATCGATGCCCAGGCCGGTAACGGCGGCAAGCACATGTTCAGAGGTGTATATCATGGCTCCGTTCTGTTGGAGCGAAGTTCCCCTGGACGTATCCACCACGTTATCAAGGCTGGCATCAATGACAGGCTGCCCTTCCAGATCAAGCCTTCTGAATTTTAATCCGTGCCCGGCAGGTGCAGGGTTAAAAGTAAGTGTAACATTATTGCCGGTATGCAGGCCTGCGCCTTTGACAGATGTTAGCTTTTTTATGGTTCTTTGTTTTTCGCTCATGCCGGAATAACAAGGATTTTCAGAATTTCCGCAAAAGTAATAATTTTTGTAATAAGGTTAAGGAAGAAAATGACTAAGAGGATCAGACTTTGCTGTCACCCAGCTTCTTTTCAAGATTATCAAGCCTTTCAACAATAGAATGCAGATTTTTAAAATGAATGGTAGACCTTATAAACTGCCTCCGGTCGATGGCGGGTGAGCCAATAATGATCTCCCCATCCTGGACATTGGCTACTACCCCAGCCTGTGCCCCGATTTTTACATTGTTCCCGATTTTAATATGGCCGATAAAGCCAACCTGCCCACCAATCATACAGTTCCGACCAATCTTGACAGAACCCGATATTCCCGCCTGGGCAGCAATAACGGTATTCTCGCCGATCTCCACATTATGTGCGACCTGGATCAGGTTGTCAAGTTTTACACCTTTGCGGATGAAGGTAGAACCGATAGTAGCCCTGTCGATGGTGGTGTTGGATCCGATCTCAACATGGTCTTCGATCACCACATTGCCAATCTGTGCCACCTTAACATACTCATTATTCTCTGTGGGTGCAAAGCCAAAGCCGTCACTACCAATAATCACACCGGAATGTATCCTGCAGTCCTTTCCGATCACGGTATCATGATAAAGCCTGACCCCTGCAAACACTATGCTCCCTTCGCCCAGCCTGGAATTATCCCCGATATATGTCTGAGGATAGATCTTCACATCATCCCCAAGCACAACGTCCTTTCCGATATATGCAAAGTCTCCCACGTATGCATTTTCTCCAATTGTTGCTGATTCATGTATAAAGGCATTCTCGCTGATACCGGTCTTATCCAGTTTCATCTTATTATACATATCAAGCAATGTTGCAATTGCAAGGTATGGTTCTTCTACCCTGATGAGGGTTGTAGTGAGTTCCTTCTCTGGGCTAAAATCATTGCCCACGATCACCACATCCGCTCCCGTGGTATATATAAACGATTCATATTTCGGATTGGCAAGGAAGCTGAGCCCGCCTGTTTCGTCTCCATCGATCTTAATCACTCTGTCAATCGTAACATCGGGGTTTCCCTCGACCCGACCGCCTAATAATTCTGCTATCTTTTGGGCTGTAAATTCCATAGTTTTTCTCTTATTCCAATTTGCAATAATACGGCTTTATCAAATCTAAAAAATGTAATCTATACAAGGATTTATAAACAATCCATGAATTCCTTCGGGCAACAAAGGAAGTGTTTCGTATGCGTTTTGTGCAGGACCGTAATGTTCAGCTGATCCGAGGCACTGGCTATATCAAGCACCTCGCCTGACTTATAATGAATATTTATTTTGTCACTTTGGGGATGATAAGCATGGTTCTCCGTTGAATCAGTGATCAGAAAATATGATACTTCTTCCCTTGTGATGCCATAATTTTTACAAATCTTTTCCTTGATCCTGTTCAAGCTGTCTTCATGGAAGGCCTCAATCTGTAGTTCAGTACCAAACAGTTGTCTTTCTATCAGCATTCGGCATAATCTCGAAAGAATAGGATCACTGTCCATTGACCAGGATTTGACAGCCGTGTAAATATCAAAATCATCCAGCAGTGAGAACTGCCTGATTACTTCCGGATCATGCATCATTTCATTTTCCCCGATATGTTTATTCAGGAAATAGCCCAGTACCGGTGTGGCAAACAATTTCTTTCCATTTCGGCTAAGCTCCTTGGCCCGCCGCAGAATACTTATCAGCATATTCTCTGCAGCCAGAACGGTTTTGTGCAGGTATACCTGCCAGTACATGAGCCGGCGGGCAATGATAAACTTCTCAATCGAATAGATCCCTTTTTCTTCTACTACCATGAGGTCATCCACTACATGAAGCATCTTGATGATACGCTCAGCATTAACCACTCCTTCCGAAACCCCGGTATAAAAGCTGTCCCGCTTAAGGTAATCGAGCCGGTCCATGTCGAGCTGACTGGAAACCAATTGATGAAAAAACTTTCTGCTACAGCTATTATTAAAGATGCTGATGGCACCCTCTAACTGACCTCCGAAACTTTCATTCAGCTTTTCCATATACAAGCCCGACAGCATCTCATGGTCAATATTCTCTATGATGGAGTTCTCCAGAGCATGCGAAAACGGCCCATGCCCGATATCATGAAGAAGAATAGCTATCGCCGTATTCAGGGCTTCCTGATCACTTATGGATGTACCTTTCAGGCGAAGGGCACTGATGGCCTGGTTCATCAGGTGCATGGCACCTATGGAATGCTGAAAGCGGGTGTGCAGGGCACCCGGATAAACCATATCCGTCATACCCAGTTGCCTGATCCTTCTTAAGCGCTGAAACCAGGGGTGTTCAATAAGATCAAAAAGCAGGGGATGCCCGATTGTAATGAACCCATAAACAGGGTCATTGAAAATTTTTCTTCTATTAAATGAGGAATGCCGCACCTATGTGTTAATTTTGTAAAAGGAAAATACGCTCCGACACAATATTTCTCCGTAAAAAACATTTCAATAATACAACTTTTTTTTTAAACGGAGGCCCCGGCAGCGATTCCGGATCAAGGCATTAACATTGATATATATATGGGAAACATCAGTATTTTATGGGCAGACGATGAAATTGACCTTCTGAAACCACACATCCTTTTCCTTGAACAGAAAGGATATGAAGTAGTGACCTCAAACAATGGCGATGATGCCATGGATATCATACGATCGAGACCTTTCGACATCGTATTCCTTGATGAACACATGCCCGGCATGTCGGGCATAGAAACCCTTGCCGAGATCAAAGCAATATATCCCGGCCTCCCGGTGGTGATGATAACCAAAAGCGAAGAAGAATCTATCATGGAGGATGCCATCGGATCAAACATTTCTGATTACCTCATCAAACCGGTAAACCCTAAGCAGATCCTGCTTTCCCTTAAAAAGAACCTGGAAAACAAGAAGCTTATCAGTGAGAAGACCACCATGGCGTACCAACAGGAGTTCCGCACTATTGGAATGGATATATCCATGGGGCTTGATTACAAGGAATGGGTCGAAATGTATAAACGGATCACCCGTTGGGAACTTGATCTTGGAAAATCCGCTGATGACAATGTCCTCGATATCCTGAACATGCAAAAGAACGAGGCAAACCAGGTATTCTCCAAATATGTGGAAAAAAATTACCGCGACTGGGTAGGCGGGCAGTCTGATGACAGGCCGGTGATGTCCCCCACCCTCTTTAAAGAAAAAGTCTTTCCGGAACTCACTGAAGGAAAGTCCTTGTTTGTTCTGCTGATCGACAACCTCAGGTATGATCAATGGAAAGCCATCGAACCCCTGATCGCAGAATATTACCGGGTGAAAAGCGACGACATTTATTACAGCATCCTTCCCACCACAACACAGTATGCCCGAAATGCCATCTTCTCAGGACTTATGCCATCCGAGATCGCAAAACGACATCCACAATACTGGATACCGGAAAATGCCGAAGGCAGCAAGAATCAATTCGAAAGTGAATTGTTGGGTGAACAATTGAAACGCTTCGGTAAGAACATTAAATACTCATATCATAAAATATTAAAACTTGATGCAGGAAGAAAGCTTGCCGACAACCTTGCGAATCTCTATCAAAACGAATTGAATGTGATCGTCTATAATTTTGTAGACATGCTGTCGCACGCACGCACCGAAATGGAGATTATCAAGGAACTGGCCGACGATGAAGCCGCCTATCGTTCACTCATGTTATCCTGGTTTGAACATTCCTCCCTTTTCGATATCATCAAACAGCTTTCAGAGAAACAAGTGCCCCTGATCATCATCACCGATCATGGCTCCGTCAAGGTGCAGGATCCTGTAAAAATCATAGGAGACAGGGATACAACCACCAATCTCCGCTACAAATCAGGAAAGAACCTGAATTATGAAGCGAAAGAGGTTTTTGAAGCGCAAAACCCGGACGATATTTTCCTGCCAAAGACCAATATAAGCTCATCTTTTGTATTTTGCAGAACAAATGATTTTTTTGCATACCCGAATAACTATAATTATTACGTGAAGTATTACAGGGATACTTTTCAGCACGGAGGGGTTTCCCTTGAGGAAATGCTTATCCCGGTAATCACGCTGAGCCCAAAATCCTAAAGCATGGAGCAGACCTATATCTGCCATTCAACAGATGAACTTGACGATATTGCCGGCGATATCCTGGATAAAGCCGGCGGTGCGCAGGTCTTTGCTCTTTTCGGAGAAATGGGAGCCGGAAAGACGACACTCATTAAGCGGTTCTGCAGCAGGCTGGGTATCCCGGATGTGGTGACCAGTCCGACATTTGCCCTGATAAATGAATACCAGTCAGCAAACGATGGGCCGGTATATCATTTCGATGTTTATCGTATCAAAAAACTTGAAGAGGTAATGGATATTGGCTATGAAACCTATTTCTACAGCGGGAATTATGTCTTTATCGAATGGCCCGGGAAAATCATGGAACTTTTACCTGAAGAATACGTATATATAAAGATCAGGGAACTGGAGGATGGCAGCAGGGAAATCCTGGTAAAATACTAACACTATGGAAAACGGAAATCAGGGATTTATAAAGTTCTCTCATTCCAAGCAATTCATGCCCCAGGAGGAGGTACTTGAAGTTTACCGTTCAAAAAAGAATTTGATCATCGGTATCCCTAAGGAGATCACCTACCAGGAAAACAGGGTCCCGCTGGTACCTGAAACCATAAATTTCCTGAGCAACAACGGTCATCGCATCATGGTGGAGGCCGGGGCCGGCGATGCTGCCCATTTTACAGATCATGAATACAGTGAAGCAGGGGCCGACATTGTCTATAGCCCTGAAGAAGTATATAAGGCCAACCTTATACTTAAAGTCGCCCCGCCAACCCTGGATGAAATAGGCATTGCACAGCCTGGCAGCGCCCTGATCTCAGCCCTGAACATGACAGGGCGAAGCAAGGAATTCTTTAAAAAACTGACGGCCAAAAAACTTACAGCAATGGCCTACGAGCTCATACGCGACCAGTCAGGATCCTTTCCCGTAGTCAGGTCGATGAGCGAAATAGTGGGAAATACATCCATCATCCTGGCAGCAAGATACCTCAGCCACCCAGATTACGGACGTGGCGTTATGCTGGGCGGGTTTCCGGGCATTGCACCAAGCGAGGTGGTGATCCTGGGAGCAGGAACTGTAGGGGAAAGTGCAGCACGCATCGCTATCGGCATGGGAGCCCTCGTTAAAGTCTTTGATGGGTCCATCTCCCGCTTGAGAAGGATACAGAAACATCTAAATAACCGGATATTTACTTCGGTCTTGCAACCAAAGATCCTTCAGGAATCCCTGCAAAATGCAGATATCGTGATTGGCGCCATCCGCTCACAGGAAGGCAACAGCCCATGCATAATCAGTAAAGAGATGGTGAAACGCATGAAATCCGGATCGGTGATCATCGACGTGAGCATCGACCAGGGAGGATGCTTCGAAACATCCAGACAAACCAACCATAATGACCCGGTGTTCAAAGAATATGATGTCACCCACTATTGTGTTCCCAACATAGCGGCAAGTGTACCACATACCGCTTCGCATGCCCTCAGCAATTTTTTCACTCCCCTGCTGATAAAAGTTGGCGAGTCCGGTGGCTTAATCAATTTGCTAAAGAATGATTATCCCATTTGCAGGGGCGTCTATGTCTTCAATGGGGTGATCACCAATAAGCATATCAGTGAGGCCTTCGGGCTGCCCTTCCGGGATATCGAATTGTTGATCTCAGCACTGTAAGTACAAAGCAATGCCATCACCCCAAAAAAGCACTGACAATAACAAAATAATATCCCTGAACGGATGCGACATTCATTTTCCAGATGAAAAGCATTTTGGCAGGATTATCTCAGGTTATATAGGTGAAACTGAGAAAAATTTCATCCTGACAGATATAAATACCGCAAAGCTTTGCCTGCCTCTCGTCAGGTCACAGTTTCCGGGATTTGATGAATCCCGTGTGATCACCATTGACAGCGGTGAGGGAGAAAAAAATATTAGCAGCCTTCACCATATCTGGAGTTTCCTGCTTCATCACGGAGCAGGACGCGATTCCTGCCTTCTTAACCTCGGTGGAGGCATGATCACAGACCTTGGTGGCTTTGCGGCATCAACTTATAAGCGTGGCATCCGCTTTGTCCACATCCCCACCTCCCTGATGGGGATGACAGATGCCGCCATTGGTGGAAAAACAGGGATCAATATTGGGGGTGTTAAAAATCAGGCCGGGACTTTTGCGTTGCCGGAGGCAGTGATCGTAATGCCCGGATTTTTAAAAACACTGCCATGGAATGAACTGCTGTCGGGTTTTGCAGAGATATTCAAGGCCGCCCTCGCACTGGATCACAACTTCTGGAACGAGATAAAGGGATTATCCCTAAACGAAACAGAACGGACTGCGATCATCAGCCGGCTGGAAAACGGCATCATCAGAAAATCCATAGAGATCAAGTCTGAAGTGGTTGCAAGTGATTTCCGGGACCAGGGCAAACGGCAGTGCCTGAACTTCGGGCATAGCATTGGCCATGCCATGGAATTATTAAAGCAGGGAGCAACTAAAGATATCCCGCATGGATACGCTGTAGCTGCCGGGATGCTTTGTGAAGCATTTATATCCAAACTTCTGTGCGGACTGTCAGCAAAACAATTCTCCGACATTGAGAAATGTATATGCGTAAATTTCCCGAAAACAAAATTTGAAAAAAAAGACAATGATGGGATCATCAGCCTGATCAGGCATGACAAGAAAAATGTTAATGACAGGATCATGATGTCACTTCTGAAAGCACCCGGCACATGCATGCCCGGAGTGGACTGCCCGGAAGCAGTTATCCGTGAAGGATTATCATACTATTTCAAAAAGGCCTGAGCGGGAGGAATTATGTCAATAAAATCTATTAAGATCAAAGCAGCTGATCGGCACATCGCCGGGGAGGTGGAGATCCCTTTATCGAAAAGTATCAGCAACAGGGCATTAATGATACATACCCTCAGCGGGGGCCGCGTAAAATTCAAACATCTTTCAGATGCAGCCGACACTGTGCTGATGCAAAAACTGCTGGCACAGATCAATGAAAAAAAAGATTTCATCCTGGATGCAAAAAATTCCGGGACGGTATTCAGGTTCCTCACCGCATATCTTGCCATTACTGAAGGCCAGTGGCTCCTGAAAGGAAACAAACGCATGCTTGACAGGCCGGTCGGGCCACTGGTGGAAGCCCTGCAAAGGCTTGGTGCTGAGATCACATATGCCGGGAAAGCCGGGTTCCCCCCCCTTCACATCACTGGTAAGCAGCTAGAGGGTGGAAGCATTAAAGTGAAGGCAGAACCCAGCAGCCAGTTCATCTCTGCCATGATGATGATTGCTCCGCTTCTCCCCTCAGGGCTCGAGATCCACCTGGAAGGAAAGGCTGTTTCAACGCCTTACCTGAACATGACTGCAGAGATGATGAAAACCGCCGGCATAAATGTTGACATGCAATTGCCCATCATAAAAATTCCCGGCAGAGACTACGGCAAATGTACATTGCCTGAAGAAAACGACTGGTCGGCAGCAGCATTCTGGTATGAGGCCATAGCCCTCTCTGAGAAAGGCAGTATATTTCTTCCCGGATTAAAAAAACATTTACTGCAGGGCGACAGTGAAGTGGCAAATATATTCCGGGCATTTGGCGTTAACACCCAGTACTCTGACAGTGGTGTACTGATCACAAAAACCGGCACAGAAGTAAAAGATATTAAAGTAGACCTTTCCCAGCACCCGGATCTTGCACTTCCTGTGATCGTAACGGCTGCAGCTTTGGGATTAAATAGTGTTTTCACGGGATTAGCATCCCTGCGTATCAAGGAATCAGACAGATTGGCCATGCTGTACACAGAGCTGGAAAAAACAGGAGTTAGCTGCAAGATGACAAACAACAGCTTATCCTTCTCCGCACAAAAGATGCATATAAGCAAAGCCGTAAGCACCTATGGTGACCACCGCATGGCCATGGCCTTTGCACCCCTGGCGTTGCTTGGAGATCCGGTGCTTATTAATGATCCTGAAGTGGTCAGTAAATCATATCCGGGTTTTTGGAAAGAGCTTCAGAAAGTTTTGAGTTTTAAGTTTTGAGTGTTGGATGGTGCGCTTACCACCCCGATGCCAGGACATCAACAATATGAATGGTCTTCAGTGGAATGTTATGTTTGGAGATATACCCCTGCAGATGCATCAGGCAGGAAGAGTCGGTGGAGACAATATATTCGGCACCGGTATTGAGGGCGTTATCCACTTTTTGCTGGGCCATGGCAGTGGAGATGGGCTCATTCTTTACAGCAAAAGTACCACCGAAACCGCAACACACATCCCGATCTGCCATTTCGATAAGTTCCAGGCCTTTCACCTGTGCAAGCAGTTTGCGCGGTTCATCTCCCAGTCCGTATTCACGCAAGGCAGCACATGAATCATGGTAGGTAACCTTATGATCGAAGGTCGCTCCAACATCTGTTACCTTCAGCACATTGACCATAAAATCTGTGAACTCGTATATGTTTTTCTGTAGTTGCTTATATTCGTTATGCAGTGAGGTATTATGGAACAGCTCGTTAAAGTAACTTTTTACATAGCCTGTGCAGGAGGCTGTCGGGCCAACCACCGGCCTGTTATCCGGAAAGTCCTTGATGAATTTCTCACCGATGACCTTGGCCTCTTCCCAGAATCCGCTATTGAAGGCTATCTGCCCGCAACAAGTCTGCTTGGGGTTGTAATTCACCTTATGCCCCAGCTTCTCAAAAATCCTGATCATATTAAATCCTGTCTCCGGATAAAACTGATCAATAAAGCATGGGATGAAAATATCGATGGTCATGGAAAAAAAATTATTCGACAAAAATAGGAAAAAATCAATTCCCAATTCCAAGTGATTAATGCCTGATGACAATTTCCATTGAACAGGGATTTATGAAGAGTGTCAACATTTATTACAAACACAAAAGCATGTGTACCAAATACAGCCATTCAAGAATTTTATTAAATTTACCATTCAGGATGGTTTAACAATCTTCACAGCAAGACTATGAGAACACCCAGCATACTAATGACAGTCATATTGTTAATAGTCGCCAGCCTTTTACTATCAATGTGTCAGCCATCAAATAAGCCCAGCACTATGGACAACAAAGAGATTGATAACAAAGCGGAGGTCATTCAGTTTCTCAGGCATAAAACTGATCAGTTAATCTCAGAATGGAAGCGTGAGGATATATTGTTTGATATTAAACCACCCCAGGCAGCATTGATCATTATCGATATGCAAAATTTTGTTTGTGCTCCTGAAAACGGACATGGTATCCAAGGAATTGATGAGGTAATCAATAATACCAACCACCTCGTAGATATCTGTCATGAACTGAGCATACCGGTGATCTGGGTCCGGGAAAATATCAACACCATTGGCGATAGCACGAATGGAGGTTTATATCCTCTCTTTCATGACAGGGAGCACTTAAATGCAATTGAAAACCTCGGACATGGAACTGAAATATACAGTGAGATGCATTTTGATAAATCCAAAGACTTTGTAGTGTTTAAAAACCGCTACAGTGCTTTCATTCCAGCACCTTCAGACTTACATAAAACGCTTACCTCAATTGGCAGAAAACTATTGATTATTTCTGGTGTAGCAGCGAATGTTTGCATTGAATCAACCGTCAGAGATGCCATGCAACTGGATTATGAAGTCGTTCTAATATCAGATGCCACAACAACCTTTGATGAAATCTTCCTGGAAGTTACCTTAATGAACACGCGTTTATTCTTTGGCGATGTGCGCACCACCAAAAGTGTGATCGACGAACTTAAAAGTATAACAAAAGAATAAATATTTGCACAAAATGACGGAGTATAAACTTGCTAAATTCACTGCCAATCATTCATTTGAGAGAATGAGTAAAGAAAGCATACACATCATTAAGCGAAATATACTTGAAAGGGCGAAACATTCAAATTGAAATGTACAGATTATTATGAACTTAACAAAAAAGGCTTGATTCAATCAGGATGCGTTTTTGTTAAACTTCCAAACAGCTGAAACCTTTCAATCTCTTTCATGAATTTCCCGGTCTATCCTAATTCTATTGTAAATGCATTTTATAATCATTCATCTGCAGGATTCTGAATGCGAAATTCATTTTTCCGTATTTTTACACCATCATGAAAAATATTCATCCCATGTCATCAAAACTCCTGCTCATCATATTATTCAGCGCCATCATTTTTTCCTGTGGGAAGGAAGATGAAGAGGATGAAAGCATTGACAATACGTACAAGCAGCATATGCGCAACTTTGTAGAAAACATCAGCCAGTATGCAAAGTCATACAACAGCAACTTTTTGATCATCCCACAGAATGGGCAGGAACTGGTGACCACTGACGGGAATGAAGACGGCCCGGCAGAAAGCAATTACCTTGGCGCCATCGATGGTGTTGGACGTGAAGACCTTTTTTATGGCTATGACTACGACAATGTGCCTACCCCACCTGCTGAATTAAGTTACATGATTAAATTCCTGGATATCTGCGAACAACATAGTGTTGAGGTATTCATTACCGATTACTGCTGGGAACATGATCATATGGATGATTCATATGCCCGGAATAATGCAAAGGGATATATTTCTTTTGCGGCACCGGAAAGAGAATTGAATGTGATCCCTGAATACCCGGCAAGCATTTACCATGTGAACAGCAATGATATTTTTGCACTCGCTGATGCAAAGAACTTTCTCTACCTGATCAACACTTCAGGCTTTGCCGGTAAAGCAGAATTCATTGTAGCCATCAATGCAACAAATTATGACCTTGTCATCATGGATCTTTTTTTCGAGGATGACATTGCCTTCAGTGAAAGTGAGATATCCCAACTGAAGATAAAAAACAATGGGGGGCAACGGCTTGTCATATCATATTTGAGTATCGGGGAAGCAGAAGATTACCGTTATTACTGGAACTCGTCCTGGAGTTCTGGGTCTCCGTCATGGCTGGCTGAAGAGAATCCTAATTGGGAAGGAAACTATAAGGTACGCTACTGGTACCCCGAATGGCACAAGATCATTTATGGTAATGACGACTCTTACCTTAAAAAGGTCATGGATGCCGGCTTCGACGGTGTTTATCTCGACATTATTGATGCGTTTGAGTATTTTGAGTAAATGCTTAAGCTTATTCAGGAGTCAGAATAGTGTGGGTAAGTATTATGGATTTTGGATTTTTTTACCACAAAGTTGCACCAAGGATTTCACAAAGTTTCAAAGAAATATCTAAAACTCGGCACTCATCAAATTTCCCCCATCTCCTTTAGGAGAGGGGGACAGGGGGTGAGGTAAAGGAAGGAAGAAGAAGGAAATTGAAGAAGGAGATTGAAGAAGGAGATTGAAGATAGATGATAGAAGAAGTAAACTTCAGGCACTTCTAATTACGATAAGTCAACCACTTCCACAGCTCCCGGTAACTCGCTTTTTTCCCATACATCAGAATGCCGGTACGATAAATGCGGGCGGCTACCCAGGTAGTAAAGATAAAGCCAAGGATTAGCAGTGCAGCTGAGATCCAGATCTGTTCAATGGGCACGCCAAAAGGGATCCGGGCCATCATCACAACCGGTGAAGTGAGAGGGATCATGCTAAACCACAGTGCAAGCTGGCCATCCGGCTCATACACTGCAATATTTGCAATGATTATAGATAAGAATAATGGAATGGTAACGGGCATCATGAACTGCTGGGTATCGGTTTCGCTATCTACTGCCGAGCCAATGGCAGCAAACAGGGCAGCATACAGTAAATATCCCCCAAGGAAGAAAAAGAGGAATGAGATCAATATGACATCGTATTGTATGGAATTAATAATTTCAAATACCCGTGCAATCTGTTGGTCATCACCAGAAGCGAGTGCTTCTGTCAGGCCTGCATCCTGCTGTGTCATAGCCATGCGCACTTCGGGGCCTGGCATCTGGTCGGCAAAAGCCAGTTGAAATACGCTCACGATGGAAAAGGTCAGGATGATCCATAAAAGGAACTGTGTAAGCCCAACCATGGCTATTCCTACAATCTTTCCAATCATCAGCTGGAAAGGCTTTACAGAGGAAATTATAACTTCTACAATACGATTGGTCTTTTCTTCCATTACGCCCCGTAGTACCTGCGCTCCGAAAATAAAGATGAACATATATATGATCATGCCCGACACAAAGCTCACGGCCATCATCACCTCGGTGAAAGTCTCTTCTTCACCGCCGGTGTCATCCATTTTCATGGTGCTCAGCTCTATATTGGTCCGGATAAGTTCGGGTAACTTCATGGCCCGCTCACGGTCTTCTTCCGAAAGCACCATTTCGTCGAGGTTGATCCGCAATTTTTGGATTTCCACCTCCTTCGACATCGCATTCCTGATGTAGCTTTTCAGGTCGACACCGGGTTGCCTCATGGAATACAATATGCCGGAAGATGGTACTGTTAATTCCCGCCGCGGGATATAAAGCAGGGCAAACTCATCATTTTCCAAAAGTTCCCTCTTGGCCGTTTCGAGATCTTGTACGGTGTATTTAAACTCATATTCGTCGGTATCACGGAACTTTTCATAAAACCAGCCGGTCTCATCCAGCACCTCCACAACCCGCTTCTCCCCATCGGAAAGTGTGGCCAGGTACATGGGAATCACAAAAGCAGAGGCCATAAGCAGGGGCCCGAGTATGGTCATCACAATAAACGACCGTTTCCTGACCCGGGTCATGTACTCTCTTTGTATGACCAGCATTATCTTTTTCATCTTCCTTCGTTTTCTTTTACCACCGAAATAAAAATATCATTCATGGTGGGCAGGATCTCATTGTAAGAGTGAATGTTTAATGTTTTAACCAGCTTTTCAAGTAAATCCTTTGATTCCAGCCCGTTTGTCATACGAATATTTGCAAAGCGCCGGTCTTCATCTTCACCCTCATCAATAATCTCAAAGCGATTGTCCAGGAGTGAAGACAACAGGCCATCGAAATGATCAAAAGTTATACTGTAAGCATTTGACCTGTATTGGTTCTTGATCTCCTTAACCTTTCCGTCAAGTATTTTTTTCGAGCGGTCGATGAGGGCAATATGGTCGCACAGTTCTTCCACCGAAGCCATGTTGTGTGTGGAGAAAATTATGGTAGCTCCATTTTCACGCAGCTTCAGGATCTCATCTTTCAGGATATTCACGTTTATAGGGTCGAATCCGGTGAATGGTTCATCGAAGATGAGCAGTTCAGGCTCATGCAGTACACACACGATAAATTGTATCTTCTGCTGCATGCCCTTCGACAGCTCCTCTACCCTTTTATTCCACCAGGAACCTATATCAAATTTATCAAACCATTCTTTCAGCCGGATGGTGGCATCTTGTTTCGACAGGCCTTTTAGCCTTGCAAGATACATGGCATGTTCGCCCACACGCATTTTTTTGTATAGTCCGCGTTCTTCAGGCAGGTAGCCAATCCTGTAAATATGTTTTTGCTGGAGTTTTTCTCCCTTAAAGTACAGCTTTCCCTCATCCGGCCCGATGATCCTGTTGATGATACGGATAAGGGATGTTTTCCCGGCGCCGTTGGGTCCCAGCAGGCCGAAGATGCTTTGTTCCGGCACCTCAATGTTCACCTTATCCAGGGCTGTGTGTCCTGCATAATGCTTGCTCACGTTTTCTGTAACAAAAAGGGCCATTGATATTGAACGGATTGTTATTGAAAATATTCTTTCATCCTGTCGAAGAAGCTTTTATCCTTGCTTCCCGGATTGGGTTTGAAATTTTCGGATTGCCCGAGCTTCTCCAGTATGCTTTTCTCTTCTTTTGTAAGTTCTTTCGGAGTCCATACATTGATGGTCACCAGCAAGTCGCCACGGCCATAGCCATTTAGCTCGGGCAAGCCTTTTCCTTTCAGGCGCATCACCATTCCACCTTGTGAACCAGGATGTATCTTTATCCGGGCCTTGCCCTCAACCGTTGGCACTTCCACAGTAGACCCCAGGGCTGCATCAGTGATGCTGATATACTTATCATACATCAGGTTGCGGCCATCCCTGAACAGCTCAGGATGTTCTTTTTCCTCTATAAGCACGAGCAGATCGCCGGGTATGCCTCCACGGGCACCTGCATTACCTTTTCCTGTCACCGAGAGTTGCATACCTTCCTGTACCCCGGCAGGGATATTGATGGTGATGACATCTTCACCACGCATGACACCCTGCCCTGCACATTCCGCACATTTTTCGCTTATTGTTTTGCCTTCACCATGGCAGGACGGGCATGTAGAGGCAGTCTGCATCTGCCCCAGGAAGGTATTGGTGACCTGTACCACCTGTCCTGATCCATGACAGGTATTGCAGGTGTTGTATGATGAGCCTTGTTTTGCTCCTGAGCCATTACAGGCCTTGCAACTGATGTATTTGTTAACCTTGATCTTCTTTTCAACTCCATGGGAGATATCCTGCAAGCTCAGGACCACTTTAACCCTGATATTGCTTCCCCGGTTTACCCTGCGACGTGTTTGCTGACGTCCTCCGGCAAAACCACTGAAGGCCCCACCAAAGGCACCGCCAAAAATATCGCCAAACTGACTGAAGATATCGTCCATGCTCATGGCCCCGCCAAATCCGCCATGTCCGTTCTTCATGCCTGCATGTCCAAACTGGTCGTAACGTCCTTTCTTTTCAGGATTGCTAAGAACCTCATAGGCTTCGGCAGCCTCCTTGAACCTGGATTCAGAATCAGGATCATCGGGGTTTTTGTCAGGGTGAAATTTCAGCGCCATCTTACGATAGGCCTTTTTGATCTCTTGCTCCGATGCGCTTTGGGGTACATCAAGAATTTCGTAATAATCTCTTTTCGACATCACTAATTATTATATCATCTCCGTTTAACTACCGATCACTACTTTGGCAAAACGAATCACTTTGTCATTCAATTTATAGCCTTTTTCAATTTCATCCACTACCTTTCCCTTCATGCCAGGCTCAGGAGCAGGAATATTGGTGATGGCCTCATGGAAGTCGGTATCAAACTCCTCTCCCAGCACTGACATCTGCTCCAGACCTTTCTGCTTAAGGATATTTATCAGCTTGTTATAGATGAGTTCTATCCCTTCTTTATAATTACCGTCCACACCATTATCATCCGTAGACTTGATGGCCCTTTCAAAGTCGTCGATCACCGGCAGAATGGCTGTCATCACATCCTCCGAAGCCGTCTTAAACAATTCAAGCTTTTCCTTCTGGGTCCTCTTTCTGAAATTATCGAACTCAGAAAACAGCCTGAGATATTTGTCGTTAAGTTCATCAAGCTTCTGCCCAAGCTCCTGTATCTTATTTTCCGTCTTGTCAAGCTTCCTGGAGGAAGCCATCTTATGGCCTTTCCTGCCCGGTTTATTCACCGGCACCTTTTCTGTATCTTCAGTTTCCTTATCTTGCTTTTTCTTTTCGTCTGACATTATATGCTAATTAAACTACTTTAGTATTTATTTATTAAGCTGTTTTGACTTAATCAAATCACTTGCCATTCATTATAACAGGACAAATTGTCAGCGATTTGTAAGATTCTAAAAAATCAAGGATCACTCCATCTCATTATTTGGGAGAAAAATTACCCGGAGGCCTGCCCTTGCGGGGTCAGTTCATCTCAAGAATTAATCAATTCTACGAATTTCAGCTCCTAACTTCTGCAAACGCTTGTCAATATTCTGGTATCCCCTGTCGATCTGTTCAATGTTATGGATGGTGCTTGTACCCTCGGCAGATAATGCCGCAATGAGCAGGGCTACCCCTGCGCGGATATCAGGGGAGGTCATGGATATGCTTTTGAGTGGGTATTGCCTGTCGAGGCCTATCACTGTAGCGCGGTGCGGATCACAGAGAATGATCTGTGCACCCATGTCGATCAGCTTGTCGACAAAAAAGAGTCTGCTTTCGAACATCTTCTGATGAATGAGCACACTGCCCTTGGCCTGGGTTGCCACGACCAGTACGATACTGATAAGGTCCGGGGTAAAGCCGGGCCAGGGTGCGTCGGAAACGGTGAGAATTGAACCATCCATGAAAGGTTCAATTTCGTATGATTTCTGGGCGGGTACAATGATGTCGTCATCCCTTCTGACCAGGCTGATGCCCAGTCGCCGAAATATATCGGGAATGAGGCCGAGCCGCTCATAATTTACATTCTTGATGGTAATCTCCGACTGTGTCATGGCGGCAAGGCCAATGAAACTGCCCACCTCGATCATGTCAGCCAGAAGTGTATGGTCACAGCCTTTCAGCTCCTTAACTCCTTCGATATGCAGCAGGTTTGAACCAATGCCCGAAATCTTTGCTCCCATGCTTACCAACATGGTACAAAGCTGGTAGAGATATGGCTCGCAGGCTGCATTGAAGATGCTTGTCGTTCCTTCCGCAAGGACTGCTGTCATCACAATGTTGGCGGTACCGGTTACAGAAGCTTCATCCAGGTGCATATAACATCCTTTCAACTCAGAAGCATCCACAACGTAGAGGTTTTCTTTTTCATCGAAGCGGAAATCAGCGCCCAGGTTTTTCAAGCCGATGAAGTGCGTATCCAGCCTTCTGCGCCCGATCTTATCACCCCCGGGATGCGGCATAAATGCCTTTCCGAAACGTGCAATCAGCGGACCGATGATCATAATGGATCCCCGGAGACTCGATCCTTTTTGCTTGAATTCAGGAGTCTTTAAGTATTCGAGATCAATATCATCGGCCTGAAAAGAATAAGACTCCGGGCCCGTTTTTTCCACCTTCACGCCTAAATCCCTCAGAATATCGATCAGTTTGTTTACGTCCCGGATATCGGGAACATTATACATATTGACTTTCTCTGCAGTAAGCAATACGGCGCAGATTACCTGAAGTGCTTCATTTTTGGCGCCCTGAGGAACAATCTCCCCTTTGAGTTTAAGGCCGCCAGTGATCTCAAAAGAACTCATGGGCTGGATTTTTAGTGATTACCTGATCCATCAGGCGTAGGCAGGCCTTCACCTGATAGAGAATATTATTGAGTCGGTTTGTTTTTCCGGTTTTTATTCTTGTATCCGTAATTATTATCCCTGGGCTTAGATGTAAACTTTTTCTTTCTCTTCCTGGCAAGGATATCGCTGGTTTCCGCTAATTTGAAATCGTCATCCAACTTCAGCTTTCCATCTGAAAGTTCATCGAAATGCTTGAGAATCAAGCCATCATTCACAGAATCCCTGTTCCAGTTAAGGTAGGATTTCTTCAAATGATTGGCAATGATCTTCATGAGCAGGTCTTTTCCCGGGCCATCCTCAAGTAAAATGGCCTTATCAATCATACGTTCAATATTTTTCCCGTAAGGTTTGAATCTGATTTTTCCTGAGGAATAGGGTATCTTATCAGGTTTCGAGTAAAGCACTTCCTTTAATGGCGGCGGATATGGTCCTTCCACATTAATCTTCCATTCGGAGATAATATATAAATGATCCCAGAGCTTATGCTTGTAATCAGCCATTTCTCTCATTTTGGGATGCATCTGAGACATGATGTTTACAATCACCTGAGCAACTTTAAATCTTTTTTCCTTGTCCTCTATGGTGATGGTATAAAGAATCATTTTCTGGATGTTCCTGCCATACTCCGGCATGTCCAGGTATTTTCTTGCAGTATTGTATTCCATTGATGTAATATAAGTTATGAATTCTATTCCCCTTTATCTTAATCTTTCTTTGAAGGTAATATCGTAACGATAAACGGGTTTATTTAAAGATGTGTTATAAAAACAACTGCAAAAATACACATTTATTTCAAAATACAGATGAATCCGGTTAAAAAGACAAAATCTATCTACAAGAACGGGATTAAAATTTAAGAGGAGTTATGCTGGATACTGGATGCTTTGTACGCCGAAGCTTGCGCCGAAGCTTCAGCGTAGGAGCATAGCAGCACGCGGTTAGCGTAGGTATACTGCTTGCTTAGTCACATAGTCATCAACTCAAAACTTAAAACTCAAAACTCAAATGATCGTCAATTTGGCAAACCTCAGCAATAACTGCTTCTGCCCTACTTTGGCAAAAAATACTGTGGCCTTTTTGTTTCCCCCGAGGCCCTCCACACTGATCACTTTGCCCTTACCAAATCGCTGGTGTTCCACCTGCATACCTACCTGAAGACTTTCAATATCCTCCGGATTCATAGCGGGAGCTTTATCTGTGGCACTGCCAATTTTTTTCAGGCTTTTTTTCTGAAGATTGGCAAAGCCCGGCGTAGTGATCTTTGATTTTTTTCTTTCGAATGGAAATGTTGCCCTGGGCCGGCTGAGCACCTGCTGGGGAAAGTCGATATATTTATCATCGATCTCCTCAATGAAGCGGCTGGGCTCACAGGGTGTGAGGTTGCCCCAGCGGTAACGGCTCTCAGCATAGCTAATGCTAACATGCTTCATGGCCCGGGTAAGGGCGACATAGAACAGGCGGCGTTCCTCCTCCAGGTCGGCACGGTTGTTCAGCGACATAATAGAAGGGAAAAGATTCTCCTCAAGTCCAACCACATAAACATACTGGAATTCCAGTCCTTTGGCAGCATGTACGGTCATCAGCGACACATGATTGGCATCATCCTTGTCCTTTTCGTCGGCATCGGTAAGCAAGGCAATGTCCTGCATAAACTCGTCCAGCGTATGGATGGGCGACACGATCTCTCCGTCCTCATTGGCCTCGATCTTCTGCTCGGTAAAATCTTTGATCGCGTTGAGTAATTCTTCAATATTTTCATAACGGCTCAAACCCTCCGGTGTCTTATCTTCATATAGGTTCCTAAGTATACCCGAGGATGAAGAGATCTGTTTTCCAAGATCGTAAGCATTCTTCGTTTTCAGTTGTACGCTGAAGCTTTTGATCATGCTTGTAAAGGCAATCAGACGTGAGATGGTAGGTGTGTTTACCTGGAGTGCGCTCTGGGCAGGGTTTTCGATTACCTCCCAAAGACTGATCTTTAATTCATCTGCCCTCACAATGATCTTTTCCATCGTAGTCTGGCCAATTCCCCTGGCCGGGTAGTTGATCACCCTCTGGAGTGCATCTTCATCTTTATTGTTTATAATAAGTCTGAAATAGGCCAGCAGGTCCTTGATCTCTTTTCTTTTATAAAATGACAGTCCGCCGTATATGCGGTACGGGATATTGATCTTGCGCAGCGATTCCTCGAAGGAACGCGACTGTGCATTGGTCCTGTACAGGATGGCAAAATCGGAGTTGGGGAGCTGCCTGTTCATCTTCTCGCGAAAGATGGCATCCGTGATCATGATCCCTTCCTCCGTATCCGACGCTGCCCTGATCAAGGCCACCTGCTTCCCCTCATCATTGTGTGTCCAGATCGTCTTTTTTATCTGGTCCTTGTTATTTTTAATCACACTGTTGGCAGCATTCACAATGATCTTGGTGGAACGGTAGTTCTGCTCCAGCTTAAAGATGCTGAGGTCAGGATAGTCCTTTTTGAAATTAAGGATGTTCTGTATGTTGGCCCCGCGGAAGGCATAAATGCTCTGGGCATCGTCGCCCACCACGCAAATATTCTCATTGTCGGCCGCCAGGCTTTTCACGATCATATACTGAACATGGTTGGTGTCCTGGTACTCATCCACCAGTATATAGCGAAAGCGCTTCTGGTATTTGTACAGCACCTCGGGAAAATCGCGCAGAAGAATGTATGTATTAAAAAGCAGGTCGTCGAAATCCATGGCATCCGCCTTTTTAAGCCTGTTGGCATAGCGGGTATATATCATGCCGGTTTTTGGCTTTCCGGCCATGGTATCTGCATTGGTGATCTCAAAATTGTCGTTATACGCCTGTGGCGTGATGAGGCTGGTCTTGGCGCCAGAGATGCGGTTTCTGATATAATTCTGATTGTATATCTTGGGATCCAGTTCCATCTCCTTGGTAATATTGCGGATCAGTCTTTTTGAATCTTCGGTGTCGTAAATGGAAAAGTTTGAAGGAAAGCCAAGCCGATGTCCTTCCACACGCAGGATGCGTGCAAAAATGGAATGGAAAGTACCCATCCAAACATTGCGGGCATCCTGCTTGCCAACAAGATTAAGGATTCTTGCCTTCATCTCCCGAGCAGCCTTGTTGGTAAAGGTAAGCGCCAGCACATTGAATGGGTCTGCGCCTTTGTTGATCAGGTGGGCCACGCGATATGTAAGCACGCGGGTCTTTCCCGATCCCGCTCCCGCGATCACCATCGAAGGCCCTTCGGTATGTTCCACAGCCTTGCGCTGTGCATCGTTCAATTCTGTAAGGATATCCTGTCCCATAATTTTCCGTTTCGCGGCAAAAGTACTTTATTTATTAGTACCCGAAATTGACAAATGTTCCCAATTATTAACAAATCAAACGTCAGGTTCAGGGTACAGGGTGCAGGGTACCAAAAATCAGAAATCAGATACCAGAAATCAGAAGTCAGAATTATTTTTTAACCGCTGAGACGCTAAGTTCCTTAAGCTCTTTGCGGTCCTTTGCGATAAAATGGACCACGGATGACACTGATTGAACAGATCTCCACAGATTATCATTGCTAAATTTCTATTCGTGATTATCCGTAACATCCGTGTTATCTGTGTTCGATCTTTAGTCTTTACATAAGTTTGCTTTACATAAATAAATGGCTTAACTTTGGTAAATCCTAAACACATAAAACCAATCACATGAGAAAGCTGATCCTTATCCTTGCTTTTCTTGTAGCGAAAAACCTCTTTTGTAATCCGGTTATACCCCCTCCGGTCATTAGTGAGTTTTTTCTAAATGGAGGCAATTGGCAAATTGAAGTTTTTTTTGATGGAGAAATGGGCCAATATTTATACACCTTCGAGAGCTTTGACGAGTTAAGACTTGTAAGCAATACAGATACAGCCTATTTCCAAACAGGATTGCCTTTTCAATGGGATTCATTAATGGTTCTGGATCAAAACTCCCTTACTTCCACATTTAATATAGATCCGCTCGATGACTTTATACACTTTGAAGTATATCAGGGTAATGATTGGGGAATCGTTGGTGATGGCATTCGATATGGAGACACATTCAATGTATTTGGTTTTACGATTTGTACTCCACCTGGGCCCTACGAATCTATTGGTTACCAGCGTTTTTTACATATGGAAGGATACTATTTTTATGTTCAGCATAAACAATCACCACCTTCCATTGGAGAGGATGCCTTTGAAATGGACTCAAGAAGTAGTTTCAGTGGATATGTTTTTGATCAACATGGAAATCCCGTACAAAATGTGCTTTTCCATTATTGTCCAACTAATTTTTGTCTCGGTTGGACAATACCTGAATACACTTGTTTTGAATCGGATGAATTTGGATATTTTGAGGCAGAAGGATTATTCTGCAAATGGCATTGGTTCAGACTCATAAAAGATGATTACTTATTCCTTATGGATACAATCTTCTTCGAACCTGATTCAGCCTATTACAAAGAATATACGTTAAACTCAGTTAGCGTTTCTGATAATGACATTGCTAAGGAGATCAGCATTCAGCTGGCCCCCAACCCCTTCAAGCATAAAACAAGTTTCCGCATTTCCATCCCCGATTATTACAGGTGGAATGAGGCTGAGATCAACATCAGAAATATGAACGGACAGCTGGTAGATGTCATCCATATCCCGAATGCAGTATGGTCAGGCGATAATTTCAGCATCGACTGGTATCCTGCCAGGGCCGCAACAACTGTTTATCCGGGTCTTTACCTTTATACACTGGAAGTGGACGGAAAATATGTTTCATCTGATAAAATGATTATAACTGATTAAGTAATGAAAAAGGGACTAATTCTTTTTACTTTTTCTCTATTATTGAGCTTGCAGATATCTGCAAACGGAGTTCCCCCGACGAGGGGGGAGATAACCGAAATATACTTTGGAGAGAATACCTCATGGACCATTGAAGTGAGGTTTGATTTTGTAAACTCAGGCTATGATAGTGCCCTGTGCATATATTCCTCCTCCGATTCAGCATTTTTTAAAGTGAACCCCACTGAACCGGGTATTTATTTGATTACTTTCCTTGACTTGACATCTCCTTTTTTAATCCATAAAAATGGTGATTCCTTATACATAAGAACCTATAATTATGGTAGTCCTTGGTCCAGTTGGGTTACAGGCTGCAGATTTATCTGGGGCGACATCAGCGGATCAAGGGTCCATGCTCCCCAAGCCGGCCAATCACTCGTTGGTCTGAGCGATCTGATCAATTCCAGCAATTGGTGGCATCCTTCCGTTGTTAAAGACACCATGCCTTCCCTGGGGTATGAAAAAGATCCTGTACGGGGAACGATAAGAGGCTACGTCTACGATTCAACCTATAATCCCATGCCATACCAACTTCTGCATATTAATGGGATAATTGACAGGACGCTATGGACAGATGAAAATGGTTTTTTTGAGGACAGCACGGTTTATGGTATGAATTATAAACTCTATGTCAATGATGGTAATGGAAATACGATAGCTATTGATACATTCACCATCGAGCCCGATTCGGTCACCAATGCAGAGTTAGTGCTCCCGTTAAACAGGGATATTAAGGTTACAGGAAGGATCATTCCCCAGAATCAACAGATGATAGAAGGATGTTATGCAATCTTTACACCCGAATGCCCGGCTGCTCCGATCGATACCTTTCTGACCGATACCCTTGGTTTTTTCACAGCCTACGTCATTAGTGGGCAATACAGTGTCAGATACTCCAGGGAAGGTCATATCCCGGAATTCTGGCCTGATCTGCTTTCATTTTATTACTATCAACAGAACCTAGGATTAAAATTCTTGCTCGAAGGGGATGCAATCGAAGTAGAAAGGGGGCATGTCACCGGGCAATGGAATAACACACACCCATATTATATCTTTGGGAACATTACTATTTCTGAAGGAGATTCTCTTGTCATGGATCCAGGTTGTGAACTTCTAATATGCGGGGATTTCTCCTTCAATATCGAAGGAACTCTTCTGGCATCAGGCACAGAAGAAAATAATATTACCATTACTGCACATGAATCGGTTAACAATTGGAAAGAACTGAACATCAATGGTATGGGTGCTTCTCAAACATACTTGAATTATTGTCATCTGGAGTATATCAATGAAATAAACATCCATGATGCTTCCCCACAGATAGATCACACTTTATTTTACTGGATATCTAAATTTCTGATCTCAGGGCAAGCTGCACCCTCAATAAGGTACAGCGACTTCAGCCAGCATTGCAATAATTGCAGGTGTACTGATTATGCCCAACCATATTTCTCCCATAATTATTTTTCAAATCCGGGATGGACTATTATGTCATTGTATGACTATGCATACCCCAGGTTTGAGCATAATACATTTTATTACTTCTGGTGCTGTACCACTTACAATTCCGACTCTGTTCAGTCTGCTTTTAAGGGAAATATTTTCTGTAAAGGAGGTAGCCTGACTTACTTTGGAGGGCCCCCCACTGAAGTGTCATATAATTTATTCTTTGACATGGAATCATATAGTATCTGGATCCCCGGATTCGGAATACTTGACACCATCAATGCAAATGGAGATTCCTGCGATATTTATTTCAACCTGATTGAAATGGATCCGTTTTTTGTTGATCCTGAAAATGGCAACTTCCACCTCCTCCCCGAATCTCCCTGTATTGATGCAGGAGACCCTTCCTTCCCATACGATCCTGATAATACCATCGCTGATATCGGTGCTTTTTATTATGACCAGCTTGGTATATATATTAAAGAGCCCTGGGATATCAAGCAACTATATGAGATGTATGCCGTTCCGAATCCCAATAATGGCAATTTTTCAATTCATATCGACAGTCCGAAAACGCACCATTATGAAGCAAGTATAAACATATACTCTTTAACCGGGATGTTGCAGGATACAAAGAATATTGCCTTTCTGGAAAAGGACGAAAATATGATATCATTTTCTGATTTTGGCCATCAACAAAATCCAACATCAGGCATATACCTTTGTACATTAATTGTTCAGGGCAAAATAGTAGCAACTACTAAAATTATAATTAGACATGAATAAAGCAATCTTTATCCTCCTTTTAATTATTTTCTTTACCCACGACCTTTCCGCCCAGATCCCCGATTTTTACCGGGAAGACCTCACTTTCATCCTTGATGATAGCAGTTTCACGGTCACTGGTTATTATTATTTTTATAATGCCGGGGAAAAGAATAAAAAGCTGGACATGCTTTACCCTTTTCCTGAAGACAACACTTACGGTACTGTTTCGGATGTTTATGCCTTTGTCGACGGGAATCCACTTAAAGATGTTCTGCTTCATCATAACGGACGGGCAGCCATGATCAAACTGGAGATAGCAGCCGGCGGAAAAACGAAGATCAGGATTGGTTACACCCAGGAATTAAAAGGTAAAAAGGCCGAGTACATCCTTACTTCCACCCAGGCCTGGGGGCAAGCCCTTAAGGAAGTCAACTATACGCTGATCATCCCACAGGAGATGCAGATGGATTCATTATCCTACCCACCGGACTTCAGCAACACCAAGGCCGGTAAAACCTTTTATTATTACCATAAGGAGATGTTTATGCCTGACAGGGAATTTGAGGTTTATTTTAGCAGGTAAAGGAAATCAGATATCAGAAATCAGAAATCAGAATTAACCCAACACCCACTGCGTCCGCCGTAGTCTCGAGTCCTCGGGACGAAGGAGGAACACCCAAAACTTAAAACTTAAAGCGGGTTAAATATCCTGAAGCTTATATGAATAGCTCCCATCCGGCACATTGCTGAGTTGATCCAGGGTCTTGATATACTGTCCGCAGTTGCTGCCAATCTTGTTTTCCTCCCATTCGCCAATGCTGAGGATCACCTCGTAGCCGGCAATTTTTAATGCATCCACCACAGGATACTCTCTTCTTTCTCTCACAATGAGTGAGTCGATACCGTTGGAACGGGCTTTGAAGGTAGGGTTCACCGGAGTCACCTTGACCAGGAATACATCCGGGTTGAAATGCTCGAGCAACACTTTTGTTTCAAGGATGTTTTCCTTGCCAAGTGCAAAGTTGAGGGTCAGCTTTTTACCGCCCTCCGAATAAAAACGATTTCCGTATGCTGCCATCTCAGCGAAGCTCCATTTTTTCACAGGTATCAGCCTGTTACGCTGTTCCTCATCCGTACTGTGTAAGGAGAATTGCAGCTGAAAGGAAGTATCGTAGAGCGTTTTTTTAATTTCCAGCAATTCCTCAAAGAACATGGCCGTACCGTGCGGAGCTATTGAGGACAGGGATGCAACAAAATTATCCATAGGATATTTCGAAGGAAGGCTTTTGAGTACTTCAAGCACCGCCGGATTAAAAGAAGGCTCTCCCATGCGGGCAAACTGTATCTTGAATTTTTCTGTTTCAGGCTTCCCGGAGGGAAAACGTTGCTTCACCAGGTAGTCGATCTGGAAAAAGATCTCTTTGGCCGAAAGGCGTCCGCCGTATTCTCCTCCGGCATCGCAGAATTTGCAACCCACAGGGCAACCAAAAAGCGTGGAGAGAATGATCACCCACTTTTTGCTGATGTCCATAGGCGGTTGGGTCGACTCCACAAATTCTATGCGCCGGCCATCCCTGTTCTCGGCAATAAACACCGAGGCGATTTCATGCTCTTTTGTCCTGCTGACTACTTTCATACTTACAATATCCTGTCTTTTATGGCCATGGCCACTTTGATGCCGTCACCTATAGCTACCGAGGCCTGTCGCAGCATCCCGTTTTTCACGTCGCCGGCACGGTATAAAACACCCTCCGGCTCCAGTTTGTCCAGAACTTTTATCAAATCAGGCGACAGCAGGCTGAGGTTCGGCTCGCGGCCGGTGGCAAAAATAATATAATCAGCTGAATATCCGGCAGGTTCTTGATGCCCTGAAAATTTGAGACGCACACCTCCGCCATCTTCATCAATTGCTATCAATTCCATGTTCTCATGGTAACAGATATGTTGCTGCGTTTTAGAAATATCGTGTAGTGCAGGAATGCATTTGATCACACTGCTGCGGTTAAATATATCTACCTGATTATGTTCAGCAAGGCTCATGGCATAATCGAAGGCGGCATCACCGGCCCCAATGATGGCAATTTTTTTTCCTTTCATCCCCCGGAGGGGAAATACTTCATAAAAAACCTTCCTTCTGACCTCCGGATTCAGTCCCGGAAAAATTTCCCTGCCATTTGTTCCTGTAGCCAGAACGAGATATTGGGAAGTAAAATTATTATTTTCAGTTTTCAGGACAAAAACACCGTTTGCAAACTTCAAACTTCTAACTTCTGATTTCTGATATCTGACCTCTAATTTCTTAAGGTGCTGCTCAATTTTCCCAGCCATGTCCACCCCTCTGATCCCTTCCGGATATCCGGGGTAGTTATCCAGCCTCCATGCGCTGTTGAGCAGCCCGCCTATGCTGTCTTTTTCGATCAGCAGTACATCGATACCGTATCTTTTCAGCTGGACCGCACAGGCCGCACCTGCAGGCCCCCCGCCAATGATGATCACCGTTTCATTTACCACCATTTAAAAAACTGATTAGTGTTTTGGTCATAAGAGGAGCTGAAAAGATATAGGCCAGGTTCAGGAATGTAGCGAGATGAAATTCCAGGTTGTAGGAAGCCGTGGCATCCACCGGCATTACAACCTCGAATCCCCTGACAAATGCAGAGCGGGCCGTAGTTTCACAGCAAAGGTTGGTCATCACTCCCGTAATGATCAACTGCCTGATGCCGGCATTGCGAAGCTCTGTTTCAAAGTTTGTTCCGTAAAAGGCATCAAACTGGGTTTTATTGATGAGCGTTCCACCTGCTTTCAGGATGTCGGGATGGATTTCACTGCGAGAATCACTTTCCTTTATCAGCTCTTCCCACCTTACACCCATCATACCTGCATCTTCAGGAGTATTCAGGTGCCTGCTCATAAATACCGGAATTCCCTGTATATGGCAAGTTTCCATGATGCTGATAACATTAGAGATGATGGCCGGTGCAGATGGAATATAGGCATGCTCATCAGGCAGGAGAAAATAATTCTGCATATCCACAACAACTAATGCGATATGCTTTTTGTCGGGCACAAATGATCTTTTGCCGGAGTAGCTTATTACCTCCTTGATCAGTTCACGTGATTCAGATGCAATAGACTCATCTGTAAAATACTTTTCCTTCATTCCATCCGGATTAAGGGTATTATTTTGCAAAAATAGCATAAAAAGGATAATGAATAGTAAAGAATCCCCACCCAAAGGACAGGACGTTGGGAAATCACTTCAAAGGGGTGTATGGTATGCTTCTTTGAACAAATTTTAAGCACTAAAACCCTAAATCCGAAACAAATTCGAAAATAAAAAAATCTTTGAAATTGATTATCCTCGGGGCAAGCCCACGAGGTATTAACCCAATTTCATTCCGCAATAGCGGAACCAGATTTTTATAATACCCCTCTGTCC
>JABMQZ010000126.1 GCA_013202965.1 Bacteroidota bacterium
ATGATGACCGGTTTAACGATAGAATTAAATTGTGATACCAGAATAATGGTAATAAGTGAAAGAGCGATCAGCATGGCATTCATCAGGAAAGCCATCGATTCCTCCTGCTCTTCCTGCTCTCCTGTAAACTTATAGGTATAAGCGGGAGGCATATCAAAAAATTTCATCAGGGTTTTCAGCTGATCATTGATTTTGGTTGCATTATAACCCTCGATCACATTGGAGTAAATAGTGATCACTCTTTCCAAATCTTTTCTTTTCACCGAACCGTAAGTGGTGCTGTAAGTGATGCTTGTCACCGAAGAGATGGGAACCTGCTGAATCTTACCTGTTGATGCGCTCCTGAAAGTGACCATCTGGTTTAGCAGGGCAGGAATATTATAGCGATACTCTTCCTTAAGACGGAGTTGAATAGGGTACTCATCTTCACCAATCTTAAAATCAGAAATTTCTTTACCGAAAAGAGCAGTACGTATCGTGCTGGCAATTTGAGCTGTTGACAAACCAAAACGCCTGGCCTTATCGCGGTCGATGTGAACAATAATTTCCGGTTTTCCGAGGTCAAGGTCAATCTTCAATCCCTCGATACCTTCAATGTTGGCACTGTTCAGGAAGTTCAGGGCACTATCGGCAAGGTATAGTAATTGATCGAAATCCCTTCCGATGATCTCCAGGTTAATGGGCTTTCCGACCGGAGGGCCTTCATTTTGTTTTTCCACACTTAGCTCAACACCGGGATATTTACCAAGTAAATTATCACTCAGCTTAATCAGGATATCCCCGGTGTTGACACCCTCCCTGTCTTCAAATTCGATGAATGAGACCGTGATCAGCCCGCGAAACATTTTCTCAGACATATCGGACATATCATCCTCAAGTCTTGCACCGGCTCCTACTGTAGTGAGAACGGATTTAACAGTAGCTTGATGTGGCTGCAGAATTACAAACACATCTTCCTCCAATGATTTCATAAACTCATTGGTGGCAGTAATATCCGTTCCGATTGGTAAATCGGCCAAAATATTGATATATTTCGGATCACTGGAAGGAAAGTTCACCATATTCGGATTACTGCTGAAATATAGCATTACAGTCAGGATGAGCAATACAAGAGTGGCAACAATGAAATAATAGGGATTCCTTTTCCTGAGCACAAAGATGATGAATTGGAGATACCAGTTTTCAAGCTTAACCAAAAATACATTCTGGAACCACCTGGCTGCAGAATTCAGGATATAGATATTCAATATACCGATAAGCGCAAAAATCGCACAGAGTGATCCCATGATATTCACTCCGCTGATATAGAACAGCACTGCCATCAATACCAGGCTTGCCACAATGATCAGCGACTTCCTTATATTCAGTTTTGGGTTCTGATCGCCAGCTTTTATGAATGTAGAGGAAACAATGGGAATAATAATAAGTGCGACAAAGAGCGAGGAAGAAAGTACGATGATCAGTGTCATGGGTAAATATTTCATAAACTCACCCATTATGCTGTCCCAGAAAAGTAAGGGGAAAAATGCCGCTAATGTTGTAGCTGTTGAAGTAATGATCGGCCATGCAATTTCACCAACGGCCTGCCTGGCTGCTTCGGGCTTTGCATATCCCCTGTCGACAAAACGATATATATTCTCAACAACAACAATTGCGTTATCCACCAGCATCCCAAGCGCAAGAATGAGGGCGAACAATACGATCATATTGATGCTTGAGCCCATGAGCCCCAATATCATAAATGACAGGAACATTGACATGGGAATGGCAAATCCGACGAAGAGGGCATTTCTGGTCCCAAGGAAAAAGAAGAGTACCAGAATCACAAAGATCACCCCCATGATCATGCTGTTTTCGAGGTTGCTCAACTGGTCTCTTACCGTTTCTGACTGATCATTGGAATATTCAATGTTCAGTGCTGAAGGCAAAGTTTTTGTGGCCACTGCATGCTCAATGATGTCAAAGACCTGATCGGTGGCATTCAATAGATTTTCACCACTTTTTTTAATTACCTGAAGAGAAACTACGGGTTGGCGGTCAAGGCGGGTAAAACTCCGTGCTTCTTCAAAGCCATATACCACATCTGCCACATCACGCATATAGACAATATCTCCATTGTCCCATTTCACAATGATGTCTTCGATCTCTGAGGGATCGGTAAACTCCCCGATCACACGCAAGGATCTCCTGGTGCTACCCAGTTTTATCTCTCCGCCAGACATGGAAATATTTTCTGAGACAACGGCCTTCTCAATATCACCGAAATTGAGTTCAAAGACATTGAGTTTGTGCATATCAACGTTGATCTGCACTTCCCGTTCATTGATCCCGGTGATCTCTACTTTGGAGATTTCGGGAACCCGTTCAATTTCATCCTCAAGAAATTCGGCATATTCTTTTAACTCATTAATACTAAAGTCCCCCGAAAGGTTAATATTCATGATAGGAAACTCGGAGAGATCAAGGTCGATGACCACAGGGTCGCTTAAAAGGTCGTTAGGAAGATCAGCCTTGGCTTTGTCAACAGCATCCTTTACTTCCTGCAGAGCATCCTCTATCAACACATCGGTATTAAATTCGATGAAGAGGGTTGAAATATCCTGTGTGGAGGAAGACCGGATCTCTTTTAAACCTTTGACTGATTCGACTTCTTTTTCAAGTGGGCGCGTAATCAGGTTTTCTATATCGAGAGGAGGATTTCCCGGATAAATGGTCTGAACAAAAATGGTAGGCCAGACAAGGTCCGGGAATAACTCTTTTGGCAGAGAACGGTAGGAATAGAAACCAAATCCCAGCAAAATGATGATCATCAGGAAAATGGTGTTCTTGTTCCCAAGGGCCAAAGAGGTGAGTTTGAACTCCCGCTTGACTTGTTTTTCTTTGATCTCCATTTATATAATATTTACTTCTGTGCCGTCCGTGACCATTGAATATCCTTCTGTGATGACCAGGTCGCCCGGACTCAGGCCGGAACTTACCATGGTTTCGTCATGATTTGACATTCCGGTGGTGATGTATATTTTTCTGGCGACCATCTTTCCATTTGCATCACGTGCAGCATAGATGTATTCTCCCTTAATGTCTTCTTTAATGATGATAGAAGGAATCACAAGGGCATTTTCTTCGCTGAAATCGAGAAAGGTGATGAGCGCAAGAATATTCGGTTTCAGTTTTCCGTCGATATTGTCAATTTTCAGCTCTACAGGAAAAGTACGGTTGCTTTTATTGATCACATTTCCTGTCCGATTAACGAGAACTTGCATGTTCAAAGAAGGAAATGTAGGGAATTTCACAGAAACAATATCTCCTTTTTCGATCACGGGTAGATATTTTTCCGAAACATCCGCATAAACATATAATTTCTCAAGGTTTACAAGCTGCATTAATTGCATTCCCGGCAGGGCCAATTCCCCCTCTTCACTAAAAATCATATCAACAATACCCCCGATCGGGGCTTTGATATAAGCCATGTCGAGCTGGGACCGAAGGGTTTGAAGTTTGCTTTCCATGGCTTCCTTATTATTCTTGGCCTGAAGATACTGTACCTCAGAACCGATATGTTTATCCCAGAGCTGCTTTTGCTTATTGTATAGGGTCGTAGCCAGATCCAGCTGTGTTTGTACTTCCTGTATGGTGTTGTCAATAATGCTGGTATTTAGTTTGGCGAGCAATTGCCCTTTAACAACGTGATCCCCTTCATCTACCAGGATTTCTTTGATCTGACCATTGATTTCCGGGCTGATATAGGCCTGTTCAACAGCATCCACATTACCGCTTACTTCAAAATAATGTTTAAACGAGCCTTCCTGAAGTTCGATGACTTTTACAGGAGTGATGAACAGCTCATTGTTTTCGCCCAGGTTTTCCAATTCTTGTTCAAGCTCGGTAATCTTAATGTTCAGATGGCTGACCTCAGCTTTGTATTGTTTGATCTCCTCTCTGATAGATTCTTTTTTATCAGCCGGGCCGCAGGATGCGATAATGAGGATGATCCCAATGACGGTAAGCGTTTTTCTCATGATTTTTTAAATAAGCCGTTAAATATTTTATAAATCTACAAAACAAGCAAACAAACAGCTGCTATCAGTCACTATACATAAGTTTTTCAAGGCTGAGTTTCTTCACCAGAACCTGCTGCATAGCCAGGATATAATCTGATGTGTTTGATAGGAACTGATTATTGGCCTGTAAAAGATCAAGACTGCTTGAAAGACCCTCTTTGTATTTTTCACTTGTGATCCTGAGGATCTTTTCAGCTGTGTTCATAGCCATAGATTTATTCATCATTACAAGGTACGCATTATTGAATTCCATTTGTGCAGTCTGCACCTGAATACTCAGACCTGTACGCAATCTTTCATCTGCAATACCGATTTTTTTGAGATTGATCTTAGCCTGTTGAACACGTGCATGGCGAAGCCCGCTGCTCCAAATGGGAATGCTCATTTCAACTCCCCAGAAAGAGTTGCTGTACCATTTGTTATTTGTATTAAAAAAATCCCAAGTGGTTCGCTGGGCCTGGGTTTGGTAATTAATAAATGCAGACAAGGATGGCATGTATTCCGACTTTTGGAGCTTGACCTGCAGTATGGCTATCTGCTCCTGTGTTTTAAGGATCCTGTAATCGATGTTGTTTTCATAATTGAATGGATCTTCGAGCAGAGCTGTATAATTAACTTGCGCCATCAGGTCATCCAGTTCATCTATAACGACTACCGAATCATCGATTTTTATCCCGCAAAGGAATTTAAGAAATGCATACGCAATTTGTACCTGGGTTTCTGCTAAAATAATATTGGCCTGCAGATCAGCTACGATCAGTTCCAGCTGATCCACATCTATTTCTTCTGCAAAGCCGGCGTCGAAAGTGATGCGTGTTTCATAAAGGATGTTCTCCATGTATTGCAGCGTGCTGTCTAGGATCACCTTGGTATCTTCGGTAACCAGCACCCTGTAATATGCAGCTGAAACGGCTTCAAACATATCGAGTTTTGTTTTGATGAACTGCTGTCTGGATTTTTCGAGTAGACGCTTGGATGCCTGCACACCGACGATATATCTTCCGTCGAAGATCAATTGTGATGCAGACGCATCAGCAGAGGCATTGTATTTTGTCCCGAACTGTGCCTCCTGCTCAGGTGAATCCGGGCCAAAAGTTCCTGCAGGAATGATCATGGTGGGCAATGCAATGTAATCAGTGTAGTTGATACCGGCATTAATTTGCGGAAATCCGATGGCCATATATTCTTTAACTTGCTGTTCTGCCGCTTCTATGTCCTGGTAGGAAGAAAGGATATCGTAATTATTTTCAAGGGCAAAGTCGATGGCGTCTTCGAGAGAGAAGCGGTATTCTGTTTGGGCATGCAGATTGAAAGAAAAAACCAAGATCAGGCAGAAAATTACCGTGGATGCATAAAAGTATTTTTTCATCACATTGCTTCATTTTTATCCGTCCGCAGAATCAATATTACGCTTGTACAGATATTTTATTGCAATTCTTCCTTCTTTAATTCCTTTTTGAATATTTTCTTCTTTTTCTCCCAATACCTGATTCCTTCCTCATTCGCAATACTCCTGATAAAGTTTTCAAACATGGCATCAAAAAGTGTTTCAAAATTGAACTCCTCCGGAGGAAAGAAATCCGGATTATGAAGATCGATAAGCCTGCTGAGATACAATCTGGATATCAGCTCAATACTCAGGTCATCGCGATAGATTCCTTGCGAGATACCCTTTTGCAAATTGATCTGTATTTTCATGAAGATAAAGTCCATGCGGGACTTGAAATGCCGTTTGTAAACATCCGGGTATTTCGTTTTAATGTCGAAGGTGATGCCCGGGCTCAACTCCATGAACTTCGTCGCGATTTCTTTACTTACGGTGAGCAATATATCAATGGCATTGACCCCTTCAAAGTCATGATCGGAAAAGATCACCTTGAAACTTTCCCTTTCAAATTTCAGGATCTGCCTGATCAGGTCTTTTTCGTCTTCAACGTATTTGTAGATCAATTCGGTGGGAATTGAAATTTTCTCCGACAACTTTTCAATGGTCATCTCTCCCAGGCCATCCGGAAAAGGATATGCTCTGATCCGGGCAATGATCTCCTTGAATTCTTTATTCATTGGGTTTTATTTTAATGCAATATTATATAAATCTGTGCGAATATGCTCAATAAATTAAAAACATAATGCCGCAATGTTACAGTAATGTGGTGGGTAATTATTTCCGGGCCTGTGGAAGAGAAACATCATTAAACTGAAAAATTCTATTTAACAAAGATCATTTTTTTCTTCATTGCTATATTTCCAGACTCCAGAGAGAAGTAATATGTTCCCGGTGATATTGAATATTCCTGAGGGTTGAAAATTCTAATGTGCTTGCCTGCCCGGATCTTTTCATGCTCGTGGATAACAGCTATGACTTTACCGTATACGTCGAACACCCTGAGCGTAATGTCTGTGGGTTCAGTTAATTTAAAAGAGATCACAGTGCTTTCATTGAAAGGGTTTGGATAGTTTTGCTCCAGGCTCAGCAATGAAGGGATTTCCTCTTCTTCAACACTAACAATAAAAGGATCAACAATGGCAGTCCAGATGCTCAGATCACTACCTTCCAGGCGTGCCCATATAGGCCGTACAACATTGTTGTATACAGAAATATTGGTGTAATCGCCAAAAAATGTTGCACTATATGGTAGAAATGGGGATTCACTGATCTTGAAATTAATAAAAGTTTCGCCCCCATCCCTGGACAAGGCCATATATACATCTGTATTGTTATCATCATAATTGCGCCGGTCGTAGAAAACGAAATACAGGTAGCCGGTGGCTTGATCAACATCCATCCAGGTAAAAAACTGCTGTCGTCCCGGCGAATCATCATTTACGCGCAGGGCTTCACTCCAGGTATCTCCTCCATCTGTTGATTTTGCCATCCATACATCTGTATCATCGGTGCCGTTTCTTTGGTCGGTCCAATTCACATAGATCGTCCCGTGATGTGGCCCTCCGCTAAGGTCGCATTTGGTGATTGGAAGACCATTACAACGGCTGATCCCGGGAATATCATATGCCCAGCCTTCCGGGAAGGGACCAATGAAAATATCTTCCTCCAGCCAGCTTGTTCCCTGATCGAGAGAGCGATCGAAAAGCAGCCCTTCCGGCCCGGCCCAGGCGACATAGATTTCACCATCCGGACCTACAGCAGGAACAGCGCCTTCTACGGTATTATCATCATCAACGCAATCTCCCGAAACCTTATTGATTCGAAGTGCTTCACTCCAGGTGGCTCCTCCATCGAAAGACCTGGAAAAGTGTATATTGCTTTTATAATCAGGATTAGAACTTCCGTAATTGTCAAACTGCGTCCATGTAACATATATGTTGTTATTGGTGATGTCGACAATAGCCCATTCTTTGTCCTGTTCTTTCTCGTCGTTCAGTCCCATATAGCTCCCGTTATTCCAGCTTCCACCAATCATGTCCGTTTTCTGGCATACAATACGGTCGATCCAGTTTCCCTGGGGGGGATTGGAAAGATGAAAGAAATAGTATGCTCCTGCAGTATCTACAATAATCGCCGGGTCTCCCCATACCCCGTATGTTGAGCTCATTTCTTCATGATTCCAGGTATAACCACCATCGGTTGAGTAGTACATATTATTGATATTAGAACCGCCAACCATATGGTCGGTATTTTTGGGATTTACAATAATGGACGGCTCTTCCGGCTGCATAAAGCTGCCTACATCATCAATAAGGATATTGCTGTGTTGTGTAAATGCAGTTAGGGAAAAGCTTAGGAATACGAGAGATAAAAGAATATTGCGTATCATCTGAGATTGAATTAAGTAATAAAAATGTAAAAGTACAATTTTTTTATTGGTGCCTGACCACACAGCTTCCTCCACCTGTGAGGTTCCCCTACCTGTGAGGTATTAAAAAATCTCTTACTTTTACTTTCTTAATCAGAAATTAATGAAGAAGATCAAACTTCACTGGCAGATCCTTATCGCACTTGTGCTGGCTATCTTATACGGGCTGGTGTTTGAAACACATTATAAGGTCAGTGAGGCCACTTTCAGAAAACTGAAACAAAAAGATACTGATAAAGAGGTCATCACAAGCCTGAAGGAGATCAAAGGCATTGTTTATTCAAGCGAGGATGCTTTTCAGGATGAACTTCATCAAATACTCAGTCCGGCCCAGATCGAAAAATATGAATATGCCGTTATTCAGGCATCTTATGATAATCTTCCGGTAAAATATATATCCTGGATGGGGGATGTTTTCCTGAGGGCACTGAAGATGCTGATCATCCCACTCATCCTGAGTTCACTTATTTCCGGGATCACAAATATAGGAAGCGGATCCAGCCTGGGCAGGCTGGGACTGAAAACCATTGCATATTATGTTTCAACCAGCTTATTGGCCATCATCACCGGGCAATTTTTAGTCAACATCATCCGGCCGGGCGTGGGTGCTGACCTTAACTTCAGCCATAAGGTGGAAGGACTGGCAGAAAGCCAGAAAACCCTGGGTGAGACTTTGATTGATATCATTCCCCAGAATATATTTCAGGCATTCAACAACAACGAAATGCTATAGATCAACTTTTTTGCGATTTTGTTCGGTTTCTTTATAACAAAAGTGAGAAAATCCCATAAAGAGGCACTTACAAAAGCATTCAATGCCATCTTTGAGGTGATGATGAAGATTACCATGTTTGTGATCAGGTTCACCCCACTGGGAATTTTCGGGATCGTTGCCAAAGTGGTTGCCGATCAGGATGATCTTCCTGCATTGGTATCCAGGATGGGCCTGTATATGGGGACTGTGATCCTTGCCCTGTCCATTCATTTTTTCATCACCTTGCCCCTTATTGTCAAAGTTATCGGGAAATCACGGCCTTTCAGGCATATGAAGAACATGTCGACACCCCTGCTGACTGCATTTTCAACCTCTTCTTCAGGTGCAACCTTGCCACTCACCATCACTGCTGTAGAAGAGAATTCGGGAGTATCCAATAAGATATCCAGTTTTACACTTCCCCTCGGGGCCACGATTAACATGGATGGAACGGCTTTATATGAGTGTGTTGCCGCGATCTTTATTGCCCAGGCTTATGGGGTTGAACTGAGCATGTTGCAGCAAAGCATTGTGGTTATTACCGCCCTGCTTGCTTCCATCGGTGCGGCAGCTATTCCCATGGCCGGACTGGTGATGATCACCGTTATACTTACCGCCGTAGGACTGCCGCTCGAAGGCGTTGGCCTCATCCTTGCCGTGGACCGTATCCTGGATATGTTCCGAACCTGTACCAATGTATGGAGTGACAGCTGCGGGGCGGTTATTATTGCCAAGTCGGAAGGGGAAAAACTAAAGGTGTGATATCAGAAATCAGAAATCAGAAATCAGCCTGCCCGCCGCAAGAGGAAAATTAATCCATAATCCATAAACCCACCCAACACCCACTGTGTCCGCCGCCCGCGTGTCGCCGTAGCTTTAGCGGAGGCACAAGCTTTAGCGAAGGTGGAACACCCAACACCCAAAACTTATATTATTTATCCAGCCAGTTTTTGAATTCCCTGACCTTTTCCCTGCTGACAATAATATCTTCTTCCGCAGGTTTTTGAAGGATGACCTTCAGCCGGCTGTTGGTGTAGGCGATAATATCGGAAATAGCATCAAGGGCGATAATGAATTTCCTGTTGACCCGAAAAAAAGTTGCAGGGTCGACAAGGACTTCCACCTGTTCCAGCGATTGATCGATAACATAATGCCGGTCTTCAATGGTTTGGATATAAGATGCTTTGGCCATACTGTAAAAGCATAGTATCTCATCAGTCCTGATGGTTTTAATATGATCACCAACCTTCACAATAAACCTGTTCTTGTATTGGTGCGTAAGCAATTTTAAAACTTCTTCAACGTGCTGTGGTGACAGGGCCGGCCCCGGATTACTATCCTTTCGGTAAAGTGAAAAATATTTTTCTATGGCTGTTTTTAATTCATCAGTATCAATGGGTTTGAGCAGATAATCAATGCTGTTTACCTTAAAGGCTTTTAAGGCATATTCGTCAAATGCAGTGGTAAATATCACAGGGCAATTTACCTTGCATTGTGTAAAGATCTCAAAACTGAGCCCGTCAGCCAGTTGAATATCAAAGAAGGCCAGGTCAGGAGATTCATTTTCGCCGAACCATTTAACTGCAGTGCTGATAGAGTCGAGACGGCCAAGTACGGCAGTATCCGGAAAGTGACTGAGAATCATTTCCCGTAGTCTTTCAGCCGCCATTACTTCATCTTCTACGATCAGTATTTTCATTAAATCATTTTATGAGTGGAACTTTTACCACAAAACTGCCGTTCAGTTCTTCAGGAAATGGTTCGCTAATGGAACCATTAACCTCAAATTTATTATGGCTAAGATACTCATACCTTGACTTAATATTCATTAAGCCGTGTTTTTCCCATTCTCCGCTGTCCTCATGTAAGATGCTGGATTTTTTTTGCAGATTATTTTCTACTGTAAGATAAGCACCTTCTTCAGTTTTAATATTGATGATCAGATGCTTATCCATCGAAATAATATTATGTTTGATGGCATTTTCCACTAACATTTGCACAGACAGGGGAATGACCTGTAAATTGTTTTCATCTTGAGTATCAGTATGCACAAGCAGGTTATCGCCAAACCTGATCTTCATCAGGCTGATATAATTATTTACAAACTGCATTTCAGTTTCAAGGCTGACAAGCTCCCGGTCTTTCTGTTCCAGCACATAGCGGTATATATCAGACAATTGCCTGACAAAACGGGTGGCCTTTTCGGCATCCTTATCAATGAGTCCGGATAAAGTGTTGAGACTGTTGAACAGGAAATGAGGGTTGACCTGGTTTTTTAAAGACTCGTATTGAAGCGCAAGCTTTTCCCGTTTTAACGACTCTTCACTGGTCACCGCTTCCCGCCAGGAGTAAAAGAACTCTTTGGTATACATTATCAGTGCAACAATGACGACGACGACGATCTCGATGATCATAATCGACATGCCACTGCCCCGGGCAACAAATTTCCAGAAATCAATTCCCTGGATATACTCAAACCAGCACCAGTTTACAAATATGATAATGCTGCCTGAAACCAACATCATGATGAGCAGACTGTAAATTAATTTACCACCGGGCGAGAGCGGATTTTTTCTGAAGATACTGTCGAGGGCCGGATTAATGGAAAAGTTTCCAATCCATAAACCAGATCCTATGAAAAAGGAATACAAAAGTGAAAAACGGATATGACTCCAGTTGATCGAGGAAGAACCTGAAAATAGTAATGAAATTGAGGTTCCGATCAGGGTAACGATGATGATACCCTTGATGTGTGTCCAGACACAAAATTTTTTATTACCTGACATGATAGCTGAAATTCATGAACTGCTCTCAAAAACCTCAGAGGCTTTTGAGAGCAGTTCATCAAGGACAATTACAGGGTGCAACCCGCTGCCAGCTTATTATTGTATTCTTTTCCCCAGTTGGGAGAAACAGAAGACTCAGGCTCGAAAGTCTCAAACTTTTCCATTGCCACCAGGAAATACGGACAGGCGGCATCTGCACCACCTCCGAACATTTCCGGCGTATGAAGTATATTTTGTCCTGTCAGGAAATAAATACGTGGATTTCCCGGGTTGAGATTTTTGGCTTTCCCGAAGCTGGCTGCAGCTTTTTCTGAATAAACCATACCGCGGCCCATGGGATCTACCTGTATCCTGCCCTGATATATCCAGCCCTGTAGCACTTCAATCTCCGAATTATCAGGACTGAGTTCCCTGGCTTTTTCGAGGAATGCTTCAGCCATATCGAGGTATTTGTCGATATCTTCGGTTCCTTTGCCAACAAAAATGTAGTTCATGTAACTGTAACTTACATAATAATAAGGCAGCCATTTATTACCTTCTGCTTCGCTAATTTGCTCAAAATTATTGGCAATTTGCTGAAAATCAGCTGCTGTCTTTGCAGTTTTCAATTCCTGCAGGTTCTTTTCCATAGCCTGCATGTACTCTTTCTCTCCGGCAAAAGTTATCATTGTTGCCAGGACGATAATGCTTGTTAGAATGATCTTTTTCATAATGTAAAAAAATTTAAAATTAATAAAACTATTTGATTTTTTCTGTTTACTGTACATTTCATCAATTGTTTGTTTCGAATATTGTGGCAAAGATGCATCAAGCATAAGATCCCTGAAAATAATACATGATGAACTGTTGAATTTCACAGATGAACTGTAGGAATTGTCGATTGTCGATTGTCGATTGGGTGATTTTCGATAGGACAATCGACAATCGCCTAATCACGTAAGTGCAGATCCAGCTCAAAACCCGGCAAGTCCATCGTAACGGTCGGGATCAACAAAAGGAAGCCAAGTATGAGAAGAATGATCATCAAGGGAGTGATCCACTTAACCCATTTATTATACGGGATCTTGGCTACCCCCAGAACACCCATCAGAACACCTGATGTTGGGGTGATCATATTGGTAAATCCATCACCAAACTGGAATGCCATAACCGTAGCCTGACGGGATAACCCGATCAGGTCTGAGAAGGGAGCCATGATGGGCATGGTAATAGCCGCCTTGGCTGAACCGGAAGGGATGAGGATGTTGATGACATTCTGGATGACGTACATGATGCCTATTGAGGCAATCTCACCTACATTATTCATGCCTTTCGACATGCTGTATAAAATAGTACTGATGATTTTCCCATCTTCCAGGATCACTATAATTCCACCTGCAAGGCCAACGATAACTGCTGCGGATAAGATATCCCTCATTCCTTCAAGGAAAAGCTGTGTAATGCGGTTCGGACTGTAATTCATGGCGATGCCGGAAAGAATCCCCATCGCGAAAAACAGGGTGGCAATCTCCATGATATACCATTGATACCCCATCACACCCACTATCAGGAAGTATATGGTGAACATGAGCAGGGTGAGTACGAAAAAGTGTGCTGATTTTCTGAGAGCGAAAAATCCGGAGATGGCGAAAAGAACCGATCCGGCGGGAACCATCATGAGGTAGACAGGGGGATAATCACCCACTTTCATCGGACTGAATTGATACTTCCACGAAAAAATTCCCAGGGCAATAAGCATAAGCCCGTAGGTGATCCATGCTGCGATAGGGGTATGGTATCTGATATCCTCGCTGTTTTCGTCCTGGCCTTTACGCCAGTATGCATCTTCCTCATAAACATAGGATGATTTTGGGTTTTTCTTAACCTTATGTGCCCAGCGTAAAATATAAAAGATCCCAACAAAATTGAGGATAGCCCAGCAGAAGAATCGGTATTCAATACCCGAAAATAATGGCAGCTCCGCAATACCCTGCGCGATGCCGATAGTAAACGGGTTGAGGATAGCTCCGGCAAAACCAAGCCCTGCAGCAACGAAAACAAGGCCTACTCCCGTAATAGAATCGTAGCCCATGGATATGGAGAGCGGGACGAGGATGATGATAAAAGCAATGGTTTCTTCACTCATGCCAAATACGGCACCGAATATGGAAAACATCAGCATGATCAGCGTCATTACAATATTGTCGACACCGATTCGCCGCATCAGGCGGTTTTTCTCCAGCCGCCTTGTAAATTTCAGAAAAGAAAAGATGCCTACATCAATGCTCTTGCTAAAGTTCATGATCCAGAATGCACCGCCAATCATCAGGATGAACACGATAATCCCCGACTGTCGCTCAAAACCCTTGAAGAGGGCTCCAAAAACTTCCCATGTCTGTGGCTTACTTTCGACATGATGGAAAACCATTTCCCTCACCTCCTTGCCATCTTTCATGGAGATCACTTCCTCATATTTCCCCCCGGGAATCATCCACGACATTGCCGCAGCAATGATGATAGTGTAAAATATGATCACGTAGGTGTGTGGAAACTTGGTCTTCTTTAGCATTGGATCCAGCTTATCTTATGATTATGCTTAAAACAACTCATCATACTTCGTCCACAGGTAGTCGCCAAGTTTCCAGGCGGAATTAACCACACGATTCCCCAGGCGCTTGGTATAATCGGTCAGAAAGTCGATCGCTTCATCCGGGTTCTTTTTATATAGGTTTAGTGCTTTACTTTCTACACCGGCCTGATCGTTGAATATCTCTTTCTGCATGGGATTCCACACATCATCTACATCATGGCGCATATCTCCCCAGCGCTGGGCCGTGAGGGTGCCAAGCCTGTTAAAGGCCCACCATGCCGACTCAGTTGTATATCCCTCCGGCCTGCCGGGTGTTTTATATGATTCCGGAAGATCTGATACACTGCAATAAACGGGAATATAGATAGAAGATGCTACATTGTCCTGTGCAAGCCACACTACACCACCGATGGCATCGGGCAGCCAGTTGCGACACTGAATGATGGTGGCATACATGGTATACCACCGGGCGATGGTGCGCTCACCAAGCCATCCCCATCCGCCATTGATCTTAAATACCTTGTTCATGTCGTAAGGCATAAAGGGGTTGGCAAGGGGAGAAAGAACAGTCTGGCCGGAATCGTTGCTTACCGTAATATCCTTAACAAAGTTAAAAGGGGTTCCTTCATAATAATCTTTGAAGATGCTGACCAGTTTCTCAAGTGTTACGGGCTCATCCGGTTTCACGGAAAATGGATAATTTTCAGCATTGGGGTCGAGATGTAAAGAAGGTGCCACCAGGTCGAAAACCCTCCACTCTCTCCTGCGTGCAGCCAGGGATGTCCTGCTGTGTGGGGCGTAAGCATAGCAGAACTGAAAATCTTTTTTAGAGGTACACCATCCTGAATCCAGTGCCATAGTATAAATATTTTTGGACGCCATGAAATAGTCCGGATTCTTCAGGTCGATGTGTTTGATGGTGCTGGCATTGGCGTTTACGGAAATATGCGCATCAGGTACCCGCTGGGCAACCCAGATCACACCGGTTTTTCCTTTGCCCGGTCCCAGGATCTCAAAATGCCATACTTCATTTTTATCGGCGATGGTCAGGCATTCACCGGCATCATTCCATCCGTATTGATGGGTTAATTCGCCGGCCATCATAATCGCCTGACGTGCAGTAGAGCATCGTTCCAGCATCAGCTGGCATAATCGCTGGCAGTCGATCAGCCCCTCAGATGACTGTAATACGCTTCTGCCCCCGAAAGTTGATTCCCCAATTGCAAGCTGTTGGTCGTTCATACAAGGATATGCAGTGTTGATAAAGCCATGGGTATATGGTAGTTGCGGGATTTCCCCGATCTTTATATGGGCGTATGCAGGCATAGCCAGGGTATCACATCTTTGTCTTTTATACATGGGTACCATACTGCCTTTTTCATGATTGGCGGCAGGAACGATATTCATCCACGAGCGCGTACGGTGACTGTCGTCGGTATGAGATGTGATCACTGAACCATCGGAGGTAGCAAGCTTTCCGGCGGTGATGGATGTGCATTCGTCCGGGTATTCGGATGGAGAATATGGATCGGTCTGGGCTGTTGAAAGAACAAAGAACCCCAGAAAGGTGATGGATAAGATAAGCTTGGAAAATTTGCTTGTATTATTATTCATAGATGCAGATTTTTATAATACCCCTCTGTACCGCCATGGCGGTACATCTCCCCTGAAAATCAGGGGAGCTTATTAGGAAACCTCGCGGCAAGCCACGAGGAATCATTTGATTGA
>JABMQZ010000012.1 GCA_013202965.1 Bacteroidota bacterium
ATTCCATTACAGAACACAGAAAAGAAACAAATAAGGCAAGAAATAAATAAAATAATAGAAGAATCATTATTGATTATTGTTTTTAAGATACATCAAAGATAATTAAGATAATATTTCGTCTTTTTTTAAATGCTACCGAAGACATTATTACTGCTACTCTTGTTATGTGCCTGTTGCTTGTTATTTCATCGGTCTTTTTTTGATCATCCCCCCTTTGGCATCTTTTATACTATGCATCACAATAAATGCATCTTTGTCAATTTTATCTATTTCTGTATGTAATTTTGCCAATTCCAGTCTTGTAATCAATGTATAAACAATCTCAGTTTGCTTCAGAGTTTCACCTCTTTTGGCATAACCCTTTTTACCAGAATATAATGTGCATCCTCTTCCTAATTTTTCAATTATCGTCAGTCTAATCTCATCATATTTATCTGATATTATTGTTACTCCGACATATTCCTCTATTCCTGACACAACGAAATCAACGGTTTTTGATGCTGCTAAATATGTCAAGATCGCGTATAATGCAATTTCTATCGTAAATACATATGCTGCAACTAAAAAGATAAGCACATTAAAAACTAATATTACGTCTCCAATTGTTAATGAAGTTTTCCTGCTGACAAAAACAGCTAATACCTCTGTTCCATCAATAACAGAGCCACCACGAATTGATAATCCAATTCCCAAGCCTAAAAAGAACCCCCCAAAAACCGCAATAAGTAATTTGTCATCAGTAATAATGGGAACCTGAATAAAATGAACTGAAATAGCAAGTAATATAATAGCAATGATACTTCTCAAAGCAAATTTTCTGCTGATCGTGGAAAATGCCAAAATCAGAAAGGGAATGTTTATTGCAACCAATAAAACTGATAGTGGTATTCCGCTTAGTTCAGTTACGATAAGAGAGATTCCTGTTACACCTCCATCAATAAACGAATTCGGAAGCAAAAATCCTTTTAATCCAAAACAGGCTGATAATATTCCTAATAAAATTAAAAAGCTATCACGAATTAAATGAGTAAATTCAACCTTTGCATTTATTATTTGCTTCTCAAATTGCTTTGAAGGAAGTTTTTGCTTTTTATTTTTAAGTTTTAAGGTCTCAACGATTATATATTGAAAAATTGGGATCATATTGCTCAGTTTCAAAATTGTTCATATGCATAACATTTAAACTCGCTTTCATTGGCTTGATCAAGTCGGTTTAATGTACACAAAACCTCTTCATTCGGATCTTCATTTTTTGTACAGGATAAACACAAACTTGGTTTTGGTATTAAGTCTGGGTTTAGTTCATTTCCATCATCATCATAAAAAGCATTCATTGTTTTCTAATTAAATTTTAGTTCGGTTTTTAAATCTTCGTACACATTGAATACTATTGGACAAATAGAATAATTATCAAGGATGCCAAAAAGCCTGGCAATAAAATGTTCTTTGTCCAAATGAGGATATGACTCACAGTCTGCTGGTCTGAAGTTGTAAATTTCGCATTTTTTATCTCTGAGAAAGCTGCAAGGTTTATGCTTGAAATACAAATCCCCATTTTCATCTACTTCAGTATATTTCTCTTTTAATTCAGAATCTGAGATTGCAAGTCCCAATGCAAGTTTTTCCAGATCATTTTTATTTATCAATGCCTGAAGTGCTATACAACAGTTTCCACATTCAGTACAATCAATTTTTGAACTATAGTATTTATTTCGTTCGTGTACAATTCTATCGATTTTCTCTGAGTCCTGGCCTTTAAGAAATGAACGAAATTCAAAATTCTCACTTTCTCTTTTTTTCCCTAATTGTTCTATTTTCTTTAAATCGATTAACATCATTTTTTTGCTTTTATATTGAGAACCCTTAGGGTATTGCACCGAAGGCAGTGTTCAACGGTTGGCCGGCATGAGCTTTGCCGCCATTCCTGTTTCTTGTTGGGTTAAAGATACGGAAATCTCAGATATGAATGCTTAAGGTTTTAAAAACAACGCGGTATTGCTTATGCGGGCTTTTATGATTGCGTAGGCCAAGCTTGTTATATCTAATTTAATCACCAAGGCCTGTAAGCAGCAATTGTCATCCTGATGGAGCGAAGCGACAGAAGGACCTCCTGTAAAAACAAATCCACCTTCTCTTATTAATACCAAATACTCAAAAATGTCACACTTTTTTAAGTTTTCTTTAACCGCGAAGGACACAAAAAATATCGCTAAGGGCCGAAGGTGTATGAATAATCCTTCTGATGCCATCTCGCAAATACTTTAGGTTGAGATTTCCTAACAATCCTAATTTGCAATTAGAATACCTCGTTGTGTCCTTTGCGAATTCCTTTGCGCCCTTCATGGTAAAAAACATTCAAAATTTAACACTCGAAATATAAACAGACTCTATGTTATTATATATTTTTGTAAAAAATCCAACAAATGAAAAATCCAATACTTATTGGGATCCTGATTTTATTTAGCTCCCTATCGTTTTCTCAAACTCATGAGGCAGTAAATCATAATCTATTTGTACAAATTAATCCTGAAACCTCGGAAATTATGCTTACAGACTCCATAAGCATTGAGGGTGATTTCAATAAAGAATTCTTGCTTCATGCTGATTTTACGCCTGTTAGTCTTTCAAAAAAAATATCATTAGAAAAAACAACAGACGATACAAATGCATCGGATGTTGGAATGGACAGAGATGATGCCGATGCGGGAAATGGTTTAGAATTATCGAAATGGAAGATCAAAGGTTCGGCAAATAGCTTTGTTATCTCTTATCATGGGAAAATAAAATCGAAAATTGAGCAAAGCGAAGAAAATTATCAGAGGGGCTTTTCTCAGTCGCCGGGTATTATTGATACCATGGGTGTTTATCTGGCCGGCTCAACATTTTGGGTTCCGGTATTTGAAGATAAACTGATGACTTTTTCTTTAACAACAGAATTGCCCAAGAATTGGAAAAATGTAACTCAGGGTAAACGCACCAAAGAAGAAATACGCTCAGGCAAGCATATTGACACCTGGGTTTGCGATAAACCTCAGGAAGAGATTTTTCTTATTGCCGCCAGGTTCAATGAGTATTCACACGACATGAATAGTGGGATTACAGCAATGGCTTTTCTTCGTACTCCTGACGAGGGCCTGGCAAATAAATATCTGGAAGTTACTGAACAATACATGGATATGTATCAGAGCATGTTAGGTGATTATCCTTATACAAAATTTGCTCTGGTAGAGAACTTTTGGGAAACCGGTTACGGAATGCCTTCTTTTACTCTTTTAGGTGAAAAAGTTATTCGTTTGCCTTTTATTCTTCACTCCTCCTATCCGCATGAGCTATTGCATAATTGGTGGGGAAATAGCGTGTATGTTGATTTTGAGTCAGGCAATTGGTGCGAAGGGATCACTGTTTTTATGTCCGACCATTTAATAAAGGAGCAACGTGGAGCCGGAGATGAATATCGTCGTTCAACACTTCAAAAGTTTAGCAATTATGTAAATAAGGAAAATGACTTTCCATTAAATAAATTTATTTCGCGACACGATGGGCCAAGCGAAGCCATAGGTTATGGAAAATCCATGATGATGTGGCAAATGCTTCGCAGAA
>JABMQZ010000127.1 GCA_013202965.1 Bacteroidota bacterium
AATTCATTCAACCAAAGATCAAGTGGAGCATGATGAAAACCGGACTGCCGAGCTGGAAAGATTCGATATACGCGTAATCAGGTTTACAAATAAGCAAATTATCGATTCCATTGATGATGTACTGAAAGCAATAAGTAATTTTGTGAAAGAACAGCCCTTCCAATAACAACTGCAGATACCTCCAAAAGCCCCTTCTCCAGTATACTTCTGCAATCTGCAATCTGCAATCTTTAGGCACCTCATCCCCGACCCTTCTCCTCAAGGAGAAGGGAGAAAAGAGCGTGTGGTTGAATTAATTTAAAACCCAACATCCACCTTCGGTGGACTAATAAACCTCCGGCACATACGTCTGCTCATCCATGGGAGGCCTGACATAACCTTTGGTGATCACCCTGTCAGGGAGATCGAGGACTTCCTTGGTGAGGGCTTCATACGGGATCTTTGACAGGAGGTGATGAATGCAATTCAGACGGGCGCGCTTCTTATCATCTGCTTCTACAACATACCAGGGTGAGTTTTTGGTATCCGTATAGAAAAACATTTCATCTTTGGCTTTTGAGTATTCTACCCATTTGTTCAGACTGGCAATATCCACTGGACTGATTTTCCAGCGGCGGGTCGGATCCTTTAATCTTTTCCTGAACCTGTCCTCCTGTTCTTCAGCACTCACCGAAAACCAGTATTTGATCAGAATAATTCCCGAGTGGATGATCATTTGCTCAAAATGCGGACATGTACGCAGGAACTCCCAGTATTCATCTCCTGTACAATATCCCATGACCTTTTCAACCCCTGCACGGTTATACCAGCTCCTGTCGAAAAGAACCATCTCCCCTTCTGCAGGAAGATGTGGCACATAGCGCTGAAAATACCATTGCGACCTTTCTCTTTCAGTTGGAATACCAAGGGCAACCACCCTGCAAATCCTGGGATTCAGGGTTTGGGTGATCCGTTTTATGGTACCACCTTTGCCGGCTGCGTCCCTGCCTTCAAAAACCACCACAACTTTCAGTTTCTTATGTTTAATCCACTCCTGCAATTTGACGAGTTCGATCTGCATCTTAAGGAGTTCTTCCTCGTAGAAGTTATTCGATAAATGTTTCGATTTCCCGTTTTTTTCTTTATGATCTGCCATGGTTTATTTTTTGTAGAATGGTCAAAAATAGAAAATTATCTGCTAAGTGTGAAATACTGCTAATAAATAGCTGAGAAGTTAAAAAAGTGGCTTGAACCTATTAAGTTAAATTTCAAAATTCAAATTTTAAAAAACTTAAAACTCAAAACTCAAAATTTAAAACTTAACCCAAAAGCCACCGCGTCCACAGTAGTCCCGAGGACTCGGGACGAAGGAGGAACACCCAACACTTTAAAAAAAAACCGTATTTTTGACTATCCAAACCCTTTCCCATGAGCCCGTCAAAACCTTTCGTTTTATCAATCTTCCTGCTATTCGCTCTCTTTTCACAAGCCCAGGAATATAGCTGCAATTTCCAATACATGCATATGAGCGGGAAACTTGGAAAGGAAAAATCAATTATCGCAAATCTTATCATTTCCGGAAGTCAGATAAATGGCTCCTATATCTTCAAACAAGCTGACACCATTGTGACTCCACGTTTGGAAGGCACAATTGACGAGCATGGCATAGCAAATATTACAGAGTATACCGGAAATATTGAGACAGCTACATTCACAGGATTGATCTCATCTTCCTTTGCAGGGACATGGAGAAGCTCAGGTGGTGGAAAAGTATTATCCTTCAAGCTCGAAGAAAGCTATCCCGAAGGAAGTATTGCCCTGAAAGGATATTGCATGTATGCAGATTCTACTCTACTTGATACTGCTGATACTCCCTTTGCCCATCTGGATCTGTCATTATTATTGCCACTTGATGCTGAACCACCCTCTCCTTTACGCCATATGATAATTAAATCATTTTTCGGGAAGGATATGCCCGGGACTGATCAGGATTCATTGCTCTTTTCTTTCAGCAAACAATATTTTAACGATTATTACAATTCCAATATCGACATTTACGACGGTGGCTATTCCTTTAACTGGGAAAAAATCGTCAGTTCAAAGGTGAGCATGAACAGGGATGGCATCCTGGTTTACTGCATTGATAGCTACGCATATACCGGTGGTGCACACGGAATTGGTATCTCCAGGTTCCTGGTTTTCGACTTAATTGAAATGAGACAACTCAGCTTGAATGATATGTTTATTCCTGGTTTTGAAGATGAGTTAAGCAAATTGCTGGAAAGAAAATTCAGGATGAATTATTTTCTCGGAGCTGATCAATCCTTAACTGAAGCCGGACTCTGGGAAAACAGCATCCACCCTTCCGAAAATTTTTACCTGGCCAATAAAGGGATTGGCTTTGTTTATAATCCATATGAACTTGCTCCATATAGCATGGGGGGAATATACATTTTCCTCGTCTATGAAGACATTGAACACATTTTGAAGGAAAATTCGCCTCTGCAAAGAATACAATCCAGGGATTAGTCTTGCAGGAATCCGGCCTGGTGGAGCAAAGTCCAGGCAGAAGTCCAGTTATAAGTGTAAAAGGCCCCCTTATAAGTCACATTCTCAAACCACTCTTCAGGGTATGGAGCCAGGTTATCAAAAACATGGGCTGTCGGTATCACATTATATTGTCCATTATCCCTTGCAATTCCAGGGTCGGCAATGATATTGCCGGCAGACGTAAAATATTCCCTGAAAATTACATTCTGTTGTGAAACATCAACTCCTTCATAAGAGAACACCGAAAAAATCCCTTCGGGAGTTTGATTCCCAATCCCAAAGAACACGTTATTATTAATGTTCAGATTGCCATTCTCAAACTGACGGTATGAATCATGGCTACCTTCCACATATTCAACAAAACATCCTTTATCCTGAAACACCAATACCGAGTTGGCAAGCACTCCTGCAGCGTTAAAGGAAAACTCAAGAAGTTTATTTCCATGGCCTTGCCCCCTGCCAATAAGCGTTGCATTATAGATCAAGGGCATCGAATAAGGCTGGCCATTTACCGGGTCAATGCCGCCATTGAATTCCAGTATCTTATCTCCCTCCCCGGGATCCTGAATGGCCAGCCAAAACTGTCCTTTACCCTGATAGCCAATATCGCAGTCGAAAGCATCATCTCCGCAAAAAGCAACGACCATATATTTGCAGCTAACGCTTCCTCCAAAAAATTCTATGCCATCATCAGCGCAGGAGATCACCTCAATATGATCAATAGTGGTATTACTTCCGACACCGCCCAGGGTAAGGCCATTGATCTCATTGCCCTCCCCTATATTCGTACCGGCATGCCGGATTGAAACATATTGCAGGATGCCGGAATCATCGTCAGCTATCTCTCCACCATAAACACCACGTGGTTCAGTTAAAGGGATCCCTTCGATATGTGATTCGCCATTGGACAGGTTCAGTGGTGCGTTTCCAAGAATGATCAGCCCACCCCATAAACCTTTTGCTTCAGGAGGAACCGAGCCTTCAAGATCATCTCCTTCTACGGTAAAAATGATTGGTTCTGAAGAAGTTCCCTTTGCAAGGATACTGCCACCCCTGGCCACAATTAGTGCACTTGCTCCGCTTCCCTGTCCTGTCTTTGACCTGACCACAGTACCCGGCTCTATGGTAAGGACCTGGCCATCGTTAACGAAAACAAAACCTTCGAGCAAATATGACTTATTTTTCGCCCAGGTAACTGTGCCTGTACCTTCACCATTATCGCTTATGTTTACCCCATTATCTACTATATCATAATTGCTTTTACGACAGGAAACAGACCAGAAGAATATTAATGTCAGCAGGAAAATTATTATTGGAAAGGATTTTGCCGTATGCATGCTTGATAAAGTATATAATCTATAATTTGAATTCAAAGTTCAGGTAAATGTATGCTTCATTCTTCATATTCTGGGCATAGGGCACCCAGTCCTGGTAATTCAGTGCAATGTTGATCTGCGGTATGGGTGAAAATTGCAGTCCACCGATAATGGCACTGCCGTCGGTAAGCAGGCTCCAGGGTTGCTCCTCCCCTTCCGGGAGATTTGAATAAACCTGGTCGAACCTCCCGAACAACTGCCATTTTTCGGTGAAGTTGTAGGAAGCATAAACGGAATAGCCATATTTATCCTGGCCATCATTGTATCTGAAGTTCATCTGGTAATTGTATTCCACTCCGCCAATAAATTTATCCTTATACTTATAACCTATAAACCCGGACAGTGTTGATTGAACTACACCCTTTTTAATATAATCTCCATATAGTCTCAGGATAAACCCCTTATATGGAAACAAGGAGATTCCCAAACTAGATTTAAATGCATTATCAGCCTGAAGTTTCGTATATCCTTCTCCATTATATATACCAAAATCGGCACTGATCTTCTCATGAAACTTATAGATAATGTTCCAGCCCAGGTCAGCCTTTGACCCAAAACGGAATTCATCCATGAAGGATTTTTCGATATACCTGTGTGCCCAGTATTTTTCCTGAATAACGAATTGCTGAACATCAATGATCCCAAATTGCGTGCTGAGCTTAGCATGTGTATATTTCAGGTAAGCATTCTTAAAATAGGCAAATCGCCGCAGCAGTGAATATTCCGAAGCATCGTTCGGACTTCCGATATCCAGCTTTATGGAAATTTCATATTTTGGTGTTAAAAAATACTTATATCCAAAGTAGGCTCGCCTGATCTCAAAACCTCCGTCATCGATCCCTTCAGAGACACTGGTATGAAAATTAGTAAATACCTTTAAAATGGGTTTGCCGAATGACTTGAATGAATCAGTTGTATCCTCCTGGGCATATCCGCTCAAAGATATTAACAATACAAGCAAGATTGTGAATAACAAATACTTCTTTTTCATTCCTTGTCACTTTGGAATATATATTTTTATCTTTCTTTGCCAAAGATGTACATTTTTAATCATCGATGGTCAAGATTCCGGAATAATAAATTAACAATAAATTAACATTGGACGTGAAGTCATATTCATATGTGTAATTATTTTTACCACATCTTATTTTTATATCAATGGAGACAGACAGTTTTTACCTGATCCTTGTAATCGTTTTGTTCGGATTAGCCATTTCGGACCTTATTGTTGGTGTAAGTAACGATGCAGTTAATTTTCTTAACTCTGCCATTGGGGCGAAAGCGGCCCCCTTTAAGGTAATTATGCTTGTCGCTGCACTCGGGGTAATCGTCGGCGCAACATTCTCAAGCGGCCTGATGGAAGTGGCCAGGAAAGGAATTTTTCATCCGGGACAATTTTATTTTTCCGAGATCATGATCATCTTTCTTGCAGTGATGATCACCGATGTAATCTTGCTTGATGCATTCAATACCTTCGGACTCCCAACCTCCACCACAGTATCCATTGTTTTTGAATTGCTTGGTGCTGCTGTTGTCATTTCTCTTCTGAAAATATATGCCTCAACCGAAACTATAGCAGATCTGGGCAATTATATCAACTCCTCTAATGCCTTGATGATCATCTTTGGGATATTGCTTTCGGTGGGCGTCGCCTTTACGATAGGGGCGATCGTACAATATATTGCAAGACTGGCATTTACCTTTAACTATAAGAAAAACCTTAAATATTTTGGCGCCCTCTGGGGTGGAATAGCCATTACTGTTATTACATATTTTATGCTGATAAAGGGTGCAAAGGGTGCATCATTTATGGACCAGGCTGTCAAAGAATGGATCGCTACAAATGCCTGGATGATCGTGTTGGCCAGTTTCATAGGATGGACGCTAATACTCCAAATACTTACCATAATATATAAACGGCTTGATGTCCTGAAGATCATCGTTCTTGTCGGCACATTCGCACTTGCCATGGCATTTGCCGGCAATGACCTCGTTAACTTTATTGGTGTTCCACTTGCCGGATATGAATCCTTTCTCGCTTTCCAGGAAAATCCCGGTGCAGATCCGAACTTGCTTGCAATGACTAAACTTTCAGGACCGATAAGGACCAACACCTATATGCTGCTGATTGCCGGCCTGATCATGGTGATCACCTTATATAAATCCAGGAAAGCCCGTTCCGTTGTTAAAACATCCCTTGATCTTAGCCGGCAGGATGAAGGAAGTGAAAGATTTAGCTCAACCATGTTTTCACGGGTTCTGGTCAGGCAAACCAGGACAATGGCCATGGGAGTCGGGTTTATCATCCCAGACAAAGTAAAAAGAGGAATAGAATCCAGGTTCGACCTTGAAAAGTTCAAGGACAGCAATATAGAGCAGCAAAAAAAAGATGCTACATCCTTTGATATGATCAGGGCTTCGGTAAACCTTGTAGTGGCAAGTATCCTGATCGCTTTTGGGACCTCTCTTAAACTGCCCCTTTCAACCACTTATGTAACTTTTATGGTGGTTATGGGAACATCGCTGGCGGATGGTGCATGGGGAAGGGAAAGTGCTGTTTACAGGGTTACCGGTGTACTGTCAGTGATCGGAGGCTGGTTCCTTACTGCCTTATCGGCTTTTACCGTATCTTTCATCCTGGCCATGATCATTTACTTCGGGGGACAGCCGGCCATCATTTTCCTTATCCTGCTCGCAGCTTTTGTTGTGTTCCGCACACATCTTTTCCATAAAAAAAGGGAAGCAAAAAAGACGGCCAGGGAAAAAAGCATAAATATTGAGGATAAGATCAATGGAAAGAACATTGTTGATAAATGTTCAATCACTGTAAGCGAGATCCTGGAAGAGGTGCCAAAAACATTCATCTCAGTGATCAAAGGCCTTGCCAATGAAGACTTGAAGAAACTACGTAAGCAGAGTCGTGAAGCTTCAATACTGAACAAAAAAGCCAAATTCCTTAAAGACAACTTACACTTGACAATCGACAAGCTTGAAGAGGACTCTATCGAAACCGGGCATTTTTACGTACAGGTACTTGATTTCCTCCGTGAAATAACCAGGTCTGTGTATTTTATTTCCAAATCAGCCCTAACGCATATTGATAACAACCATAAGGGCCTGCTTCCTGATCAGGTGGAAGAATTAAACCAACTTAACACAAGGATTGCAAAGCTATACGAAGAAATCCTCCTGTACATCAGGGAGCACAGGTATAGTGAGATCGATAGTATTATTGAGAAGCAAAGCGAACTGCTGTCCATGATCGATCAGGTGAATAAAAAACAGATCAAGAGGATCAAGAATCATGAAGCAGGAACAAAAAACAGCCTGATGTATCTCGGTATGCTTGCTGAAATGAAGAACATCCTCTTTTACACCATCAATCTTGTGAAATCGCAACGGGATTTTATCCTGGAGCAGAATAAGGATGATTAAAACTGATGCAGGACTAAAATTGATATCCGGAGGGCAAAGTGGTACTGACAGGGCCACCCTTGATTTTGCCCTGAAGAATAATTTCCCCTGTGGAGGATGGTGCCCTCTCGGCAGAAAGGCCGAAGATGGTGTTATTCCCATCCATTATCCCCTGAAAGAAACAAAAACATCCGACTATGCTGAGCGTAGCCTGCTGAACGTAAAAGACAGTGAGGGAACATTGATTATCACATTGAGAGAAATGGATGAAGGTACCCGGCTCACATATGAATTCGCTCAAGAACATGGAAAGCCGGTCTTCCTGTGCAATGATAGCAAGCCGGCAGACGCGATTAGTTTCAAGAACTGGATGACAGAAAATAACATCCGGGTTTTAAATGTCGCCGGACCAAGAGAAGGCAGCACAAAGGGAATGTATGCCTTTGCGTTTCAGATATTAGAGCGCTTGTTTCCACTGGGAGTTCCGAGTGCCTAGTGCCGAGTGCCTAATACCCAGCCTCACAGTCTTACAGTCTCAAAGTCTCAAAGTCTCAAAGTCTCCCCCTCACCATCCTCTCCTTCCCCCTCATATCCAGCCGAAGTTCAATATCCTTGAATCCATACTTTTTCAGTAGTTCCACAACTTCAAGGGCATTGCTCTCGTTACATTCAAAGTATAAATGTCCGCCATGGACCAGGTGCTTCGTTGAAAACACAATGATCTCACGGTAAAAGATCAGCGGGTCCTTTTCTTCAACAAACAGGGCAAGAGGTGGCTCATGTGCTGTGACATTTTTTCGCATCTTTTTCAGGTCAGATGGAGTAACATAGGGTGGATTACTCACAATCATATTAAACTCGGGTAGCCTGGCACGGAAATGCGGATCCAGGATATCCATCTCCTCAAAAATTATCGAAGTTTTTAGCCTCTCTGCATTATCAGCAGCAAGTACAATTGCTTCACCCGATACATCAACAGCCCAAACTTCTGCATCCGGAAAAGTTTTCTTCAAAGTAATGGCAATGCATCCGCTGCCGGTGCCAATATCCAATAACTTCAAATGATTTCCTGCCTTCGCATAATCCTTGATGATCCAGTCAAGCAGCTCCTCAGTTTCAGGCCTGGGGATCAATACTGAGGGATCAACTTCAAACTCAAAGCCGTAAAAATGTGCAAGCCCGGTGATATACTGCAGTGGTTCATGATTTTTCAGCCGTTTCAAAGATTGCTGAAAAAACAATATTTCAGATTCTGTCAAGGCACTGTCTTTCTCAAGTATCGATTCTGCTGCCGTTTTCCCTGTCTTGTGCAAAATCAAGCCATTGACGATGGACTTCGCCTCCTCTTCAGGATATATTTTCCCTAGCTCATTTTTCATCAGAGCCTGTAACTCACCCAGTTTGCCTGTCCTGATATCCATCCACCGAAATTAATGATTTTCCTTATATTTGAGCCTTATAACAATATATAAATACTATGGAAGGTGATGTACTGATCATCAATAATTACCACAGAAAAGCGGCAAAACAAACTGTGGCCATCCTGCTCCCTGACATTGAAAATACAGCAGCTAAATTTTTCATTAGCGTTGCCGGGGAATCAGGGGCCGGAAAATCGGAGATCGCTGCTTCTATTGCCAAAGAGTTGGAACATGCCGGCTATGGATGTTTTATTTTTCAGCAGGACGATTACTTTGTCTATCCCCCGAAAAGCAATGCAGAAAAAAGAAAGGAAGACATAGGCTGGGTAGGCATGCAGGAAGTGAAACTATTTCTCCTTGATGAAGAGATAGCAGCCATCCGCCAGGGAGTGAACGAAATTGAAAAGCCACTGATAATCTTTGACGAAGACAGGATTACAAATGAAAAAGTAGATATTTCTCCTTTCAAGGTCATCATTGCAGAGGGGACTTATACCACTGCTTTGAAAAATATAGATAAACGGATCTTCATTGACAGGGATATGAATGATACGAAGAAGGCCAGAAAGAAACGGGCCAGGGAAAAGCAGGATGAGTTCCTGGAGCAGATACTGGCCATTGAGCACCGTATCATCAGTGCACAGAAGAAAGAGGCCGACATCATCATAAGCAGGGGATATGACGCAATTAAAAGAGAAGATTATGAGTCATAAAATAAAACGAATTGCCATGCTGAGCACCCACGGTTATTTTGACCCGAAACCACAACTGGGGCGCACAGATACCGGGGGACAGGTGGTTTATGTACTGGAACTCGCCAAAGCACTTAGCAGGGCTGGATACAAAACAGATATCTATACACGCTGGTTTGACCGCTCCCAACAACAGATAAATCCCGTTCCGGATAACCCGGATGTAAGAGTCATCAGGATACCGGCAGGCCCATGGGAGTTTATACCTAAAGAATTTATTTACGATGTTCTCCCGGAACTGGCTGACAATATGGTAGATTTCATCAGGAAGAATGATCTCGACTATGACCTTTTTCATAGTCATTATGTGGATGCAGGAATCGTGGCCCTTGATGTTGCAAAAGAAATGGCTAAGCCGGTTTACTTCACCGCACATTCGCTGGGGGCCTGGAAACGTGACCAGATGGGTGGTGATCCGGAGGAGATGGAGAAAAAATTCAATTTCAGGCACAGGATAAACGAAGAGATCAGGATATTTAAAAATGTGAATGCCCAGTCTCTGACCTCCATTGTTCAGCATGAAAAACTGAATGAACTCTATAATTACGACGCGGAGAATATAATCATTATCCCACCGGGTGTAGATGTTCATCATTATTATCCACCGAAGGAGGAAGACGAAAAAGCAAAAACTTCCCTGCCTGAAAAATATGTTTTCTGCCTGAGCAGGATCGATACCAACAAAGGCCACGACCTCTTGCTGCATGCCTGGGACATTGTAAGGAAAGAAGTTCCTGATGTAGACCTGGTGATCGGTGGAGGATCTCCTAAGCCAAAAACCAGGGAACTCGGGGTTTTCGCCAGCATGGACAAGATCATCGAAGAAGCAGGTATGCAGGAGCGTGTTCAAAAGATCGGTTATGTGGCCAATGAGATGATGCGGCCTTATTACCAGCAAGCAGAACTGTTCGTGATGCCATCACTCTTCGAGCCTTTCGGGATGACCAGTCAGGAAGCGATGGCCTGTGGCACGCCCGTCATCGCATCAAAATTCGGCGGAATACGGAATACCATCAGGGACGGGTATAACGGATACCTTGTAGATCCGTCCAAAGCGCAGGAATTTGCCAGGGCGATTATGAAGCTGCTCAAAGATGATACACAGCGTGCCATCATTGGAAAAAATGCCTATAAGGTCATCATGGAAAAATACAGCTGGGAAGCGATAGCCCGCAGGCATCTTAAATTCTACGAAACCTATATGTAAGTAAAAGATGGACATTTATAAGAAGTTCGGGGAACTGGCATCAGAAGGCATTGCTGCAGCACTCTGCAGCATCATCGAGACCAAGGGCTCGACACCACGGAAGGCCGGAAGTAAGATGATCGTCACCGCTGAGGGCATCACCTATGGCAGTGTCGGAGGCGGGAAACTTGAATTACAGGTAATTGCTGACGCTTTAAGAGTAATAGAAGACGGACATCCTTTTTTGGAGACATATTCTGCCGGTGAAGAAAACGATATGCATTGCTACGGGGAATGCCGGATTTTCATCGACCCCCTTCCCGGTAACAATACATTATACATTTTCGGTGCCGGGCATGTCGGAAAAGAAATAGCAGGCATTGCGGGTTCTTATGGGTTTCGTGTTACCCTCATCGATCACCGTCAGGAACTCCTGGATAAGCTCAGCATAGCTGGTGTAACAAATATATGCCGTGATTATATTGGGGCAACAGCGGAGCTCCCCTTCAGCAAGAATACTTATATCATTGTCACCACGCCATCACATGTCAGCGATGAAGAAGTTACACTGCTTTGTGCACCTCAGCCGCATGCATACCTGGGTATGATCGGCAGTAAGAAAAAGGTAGCACTTGCCAGGAAACTTTTCGCAAAAAAAGGGCTGGAGGAAGATCTGATCAACAGCATCGACATGCCGATCGGCATCCCGATGAACTGCGAAACACCTGGCGAAATAGCCATCAGCATTCTGGCACGATTGATTGATATAAAAAACAGCAAACAAGCTGAATGAGTAAACAAAAAAACATAATCAGGTTCATTCTGGACGGTAAAACCCTTGAAGTGGCCTTCGGTGAGAAAAGCGGAATTTCTCCGGATATCAGCTTATTGCATTATCTCCGGCAGGCAGGGCACAAAAGCGTAAAGGAAGGTTGTGGAGAAGGAGATTGCGGGGCCTGTACCGTGGTCATTGCGGAGACATGCGATGGAAAACCGGTATACAAAGCCATAAATTCATGCCTGGTCTTATTGCCCATGATCCATGGATGCCAGATCATTACTGCCGACAGCCTGTCTGAGGACAAAGACGGCCAGGCTGTCCTGCACCCTGTTCAGAAAGCCCTGGTCGACCATCATGGAAGCCAGTGCGGATATTGCACCCCTGGTATAGTGATGTCAATGTTTTCCCTATGGAAGTCAGTACAGCATCCTACTGAAAGCATAATCAAAAGGAGGCTGGCAGGGAATCTGTGCAGATGTACGGGCTACCAGCCCATCATTGATGCATCAAAACAATTTCCGGCCACCCTCAGGCAGGATAAATTCAGTGAGCAGGCAAAGGAGACCGTCAGGTCTCTGGAACTCATTTACAAAGAAATCCCTTCCCTTGACATTGAAGCTTCAGGCATCCGGTATTTCAGGCCCGCGAGCTTGAAAGAAGCCCTGAAAATCCGCAGGAACTTTTCCGAAGCGGTAGTCATCAACGGTGCCACAGACATAGCAGTACAATTAAATAAGCATAAGATCAAAATCAGTTCATATCTTGATCTTTCAGGGCTGATAGAATTGAAATACTCAAAACTTCAGGATCATTCTATTGAATTCGGTTCCTGTATCACAATTGAAGAAATGGGTGTTGCAGTAAAAAGCAAATTTCCCGCCCTTTACGAAATGATCAGTGTTTTCGGCTCACACCAGATCCGTAACCTGGCAACTCCCGGGGGGAATATCGGGAGTGCTTCACCTATCGGGGATCTGCTTCCGCTAATGATCGCAGCATCTGCCAGGATAGAGTTACAGAATGAAACTAAGAAAAGAAGCATGTTATTGGAAGAATTCATCACGGGATATCATGAAACCCGGATGAAGCCGGACGAACTGATCACAAAAATCATCATACCCTTGCCTACGAATGCTACACTGATCCGTTCCTATAAGATATCCAGGCGCAAAGATGTAGACATTTCAACTGTTTCTGCCGGTTTCTGCTTCGAACTCGATCAGGAGGGCAAGCTCCAGTCTGCCAAACTTGTATTTGGAGGAATGGCAGCTATGCCTGTAAGGGCATCTGCCGCTGAAAAGCATCTGTTACATAAATCCCTGACAAGACAAAACATAAGGGAAGCCGCTGAAATGGTCTATGCTGAATTCAATCCCATTTCTGATGCCCGGGCAAGTGCGGAGAGCCGCAGACTTCTGGCAAGGAATTTACTGATCAGCTTCGGGGAGGACCATAATAAGTGATATGCTAAGTATTCATGCCGGCTGAACCGGCTATAAAAATGGCAGAAAAAACAAATAAAATAAGGATGCCGGAAAAAAATGGCATCGACAGCCTCCCGGCCCATGACAGTGCAGTCAGTCATGTGAGTGGTGAAGCCATATTTATTAACGATATGGATGAAGGCAGTAAGATGCTCTTTGGGCATATCGTAGGCAGTCCTCATGCTTCAGCCAGGATATTGTCTGTCGACACTTCAGATGCCATGAAAATCCCCGGCATTATTGCAATACTCACCGCAAAAGACATTCCAGGTGAAAATCAGTTAGGTCCGGTTGTAAAAGATGAAGTTTGTCTTGCCGCAGATAAAACAGAATTTATTGGCCAGGCCATTGCCCTTATTGCTGCAGAAAGCCATGAAGCTGCATTTGAAGCTGAGCAAAAAATAATTATTAAATACAGCGTACTTGAACCTGTATTACAGCTGCAGGAAGCCATGGAGCAGGGAAAAATGATCTCAGCACCACGAAAGATAGAAACAGGTGATGTAGAAAAAGCACTTTCCGAGTCAGAGCATACGCTCAGTGGTGAGCTGATGACAGGGCCGCAGGAACACTGGTATCTGGAAACCCAGACCTGCCTGTGCGTACCGGTAGAAAGGAGCTCCTATTATGTATACAGTTCCACCCAACATCCTTCTGAAACACAAAGCATCATCGCCACTGTGCTTGGGGTTGAGGAAAACAGGGTCAGCGTAGAGGTAAAGAGGGTTGGCGGAGCATTCGGTGGCAAGGAAACCCAGGCCAACCACGTGGCTGCATGGGCCTCACTGCTTGCCAGAAATACCAACCGGCCTGTAAAGATCCACCTCAGCAGGGATACTGATCAGATCATGACCGGAAAAAGACATCCATTTTATTCAAAATACATTGTCGGGTTTACAAAGAGTGGCCTTATACAAGCCTTTGATGTTGAATTAAATGCTGATGCAGGCGCCACCACTGATCTTACAAACGCTATCATGGAACGAGCCATATTCCATGTTGACAATGCATACTTTATTCCAAACCTGCGTGTATACGGAAAAGCATGGAAGACAAACAAGCCTTCAAATACAGCTTTCCGGGGTTTTGGTGCCCCGCAGGGAATTGCTGTAATTGAACAGGCTATTGACAGAATCGCCAGATATCTTGGCAAAGATGCAGCGGATATCAGAAAACTTAATTTTTACGGTGAAAGCAACAATAACATCACCCACTTTGGCGAAGTCGTAGAAAACAACCGGCTACATCTTTTATGGGATAAACTAATAGCGCAATCCGCTTACTATGAGAGAAAAGAAAACGTCGATGAGTTCAATAAAAACAATACTTACACTAAAAGAGGCATCGCACTGACACCGGTAAAATTTGGAATTTCTTTTACCACTTCATTTCTCAACCAGGCCGGGGCACTCATCAATATATATACTGATGGCAGTGTACTCGTAAACCATGGCGGTGTTGAAATGGGACAGGGATTGCACAGCAAGATCAGGCGCATTGCTGCCCTTGAACTGGGCATCAGTGAAGACAGGGTCACACTAAGCCCCACCTGTACGGCAAGCGTACCGAACACCTCAGCAACTGCAGCTTCATCCGGCGCCGACCTGAATGGGATGGCAGTGAAGAATGCATGCGACAAGCTCAAGGAAAGACTCCGCGGAGTGTACATTAAAGAGATGGAAAAGACCGGGATCTTTGAAGAGCTTTGCCAGGAGAATATTATTTTTGAGAATGACAAGGTATATTGCAAAGAAAAGGCAGGCTTGCCTTTTTCGTTTAGGGATCTGGTGAAAACAGCATATACTTCCAGGGTCAGCCTGAGTGCCACAGGATTCTATAAAACACCCGATCTCTACTTTGATAAAAAAGATGGAAAAGGCAGGCCATTCCATTATTTTGCCTTCGGAATGGCCGTTTCAGAAGTTGAAATTGATACGCTGACAGCTTTTACAAAGATACTCCGGACCGACATTGTGCATGATGTCGGCGACAGCCTAAACCCACACATTGACATGGGACAGATACGGGGTGGTTTTGTACAGGGAAGCGGTTGGTGTACGACGGAAGAGATCAAATATGATGAGATGGGGCATGTCCTGAACCATTCTCCCGACACATATAAGATCCCCACCATCATGGACATCCCGGAAATATTTAATATCGTACTGCTTGAGAAAGTACCGAATCCCAATACCATAAGAAAAAGCAAAGCAGTAGGTGAACCACCATTCATGCTTGCATTCTCTGTTTGGCTTGCCATTAAAGATGCAATAAGTGCCACCGCCGGGCATAAAACAGAGCCGGGATTTTCACTGCCCGCAACCAATGAAGTTATATTGCACTCCATTGAAAAACTCCGGGCACAGGCAACAAACAAATAATAAGACGGAATTATGATCTTCCTGATATTAACCATACTTCAGTCCACTGCCATTTTTGCTGTGATGAAACTGTTTGCCAGGTTTAGAGTTGACAACTGGCAAGCCATTACCGTGAACTATATTATTGCATGCTCATTTGGATTTATCATTTACGAGGGAGAGATCACCTCCAGCCTGATCATGGAAAAATCCTGGTTTATTTTTGCCATGGTCCTTGGCATGACCTTCATCTTTACTTTCTTCATTTTTGCACTTTCCTCTCAAAAGGTTGGTGTTGCCCTGACTTCTGTAGCCAGTAAGATGTCGGTAATCATACCTGTTATCGCAGGAATCATATTGCTGAATGAGCAGGTCAGCTTCCTTGCTATTACAGGAATTATTGTTGCATTGATCGCTTTTTACCTGACCCTTGGAGGTGGAGTAAATAGTTCATTCCCGCGCAAATATCTGATACTACCAGTGCTTCTTTTTGCCGGTAACGGGATCAATGATACCATTATGAAATACACAGAGCATCATTTCATAGAAAACAGTAACGAGCTGACCCTGTTTCTCGCGGTGATCTTTTTAACCTCCCTGGCCATGGGTTCAATTATCAGTGCAACACGCTATGCTCAAAATAAACACCGAATTAATTTCAAGACTATAATAGCCGGAACCATCCTGGGTTTACTGAACTTCGGATCTACATTTTATATTTTAAAATCTATGGGAGTGTACGAAAGTGCTGTTGTTTTTCCCGTTGCGAATGCCGGCATTGTCAGCCTGTCGGCCCTCACCGGGTATATATTGTTCCGCGAAAAACTAAGTCGCATGAACTGGGCAGGAATACTGCTTGCTATACTTGCCATCCTGTTAATTGCCAATGCCTGACCACCAATGATGTTTGAAGATGTATACCTAAGCATTGATTCACGCTCCGAAGGCCAGTATAAAGCCAAAGGCAGCAAGTTTATTGCCATAGCTTTCCCTGTCAAAACGGAAGCTGAGGTCAAGGCCAAACTGCAGGAAGTCAGGAAATCCTACCATGACGCCCGCCATCATTGCTATGCATATCGGCTTGGATTTGATAAATCAGCCTACAGGTTTAATGATGACGGAGAACCGTCAGGAACCGCCGGAAGGCCCATCTTCGGACAGATACAATCAAAGGATCTGACCAATATACTGATCATTGTTGTCAGGTATTTCGGAGGAACCAAATTGGGTGTTTCAGGATTGATCACTGCATACAAGACTGCAGCACATGAGGCTTTAGAAGAGTCAAGTATACGAAGCCATACAGTGAATGATGTGTATGAAGTTTCCTTCGAATACCCTTTAATGAATGAGGTTATGAGGATCGTTAAAGATGAACAACTTATTGTCACCAATCAGGACTTTCAAATTAGTTGTAAGCTCAGTTTTAAGGTCAGAAAAAAAGAAAGCAACCGGCTATACGATAAATTTAAAAAGCTTCATGGAATAAAAATACGTTATTTAAAAACGGTCTGAGTATAGATAGTCCATTTTGATAATAATAATAAAAAAAATATGATTTTTTTCTCCACAAAAATCGCATAAAAATCAGGATATTTTTTTAAGAATACATTAAAATGATCGTATTCAAAACAGTGTTTGTCAGCGGTATATCAACCAGAAAAACGAGGAGATGCCATATCGACCATCTAGATACGACAATTATTTCAATAAGTCAAGAGCAAATAGTGTTTTTTTTAAACTTTTTTTAATTCATATTTGTTAGCTAATATTTGCATCACGACACAATACCGGAAGACCTCGTGAAACTACTGACATAGTTGTACTTGCAAATAAATCTAATAAATGAATCTTTAATACTTTTTGTTTACGGATGGAAAAGAAAGCCATTGAGGTATGGGAAAACTGTCTTAAAATAATTAAGGACAATATCCATTACCAAAGTTATAAAACCTGGTTTGTTCCAATCCAACCAACTAAATTGGAAAACAACATTCTCACCATTCAGGTACCAAGTCAGTTTTTTTATGAATGGCTCGAAGAGCATTATATTAACCTTCTAAAGAAAACCATTAAAAATGAGTTGGGTCCGGAAGGCAGGCTGGAATACAGCATTATCATGGATAGCTCCTTCCAATCGGCAAACCCATATACCATTAATGTTCCTACATCAAATAAGGCAGCTGTCAAAAACCCGGCAGTTCCCATGCCCATTGACATTAACAAGAACGGCGCCAAGGAAATTCCCAACCCGTTTATCATCCCCGGACTGAAAAAGATCAAAGTAAATTCTCAGCTGGTCGATTCTTATTCCTTCGATAATTTCGTGGAGGGCGATTGCAACCGCCTTGCCAGATCTGCCGGATTTGCAGTTGCGGAAAACCCGGGAAAGACATCATTCAACCCGCTGCTGATATATAGTGATGTCGGACTGGGAAAAACACACCTCGCCCATGCCATAGGCATTCAGGTAAAAACAAATTTCCCGGAAAAAACCGTACTGTATGTTCCCACAGAACAATTTATTGTACAGTATATCGATTCCGTCAGGAATAATAACCGGAATGATTTTGTACATTTCTATCAGATGATCGATGTACTCATCATAGACGACATACAGTTTCTCGCAGGAAAGGAAAAAACACAGGATGTCTTTTTCCATATCTTTAATCACCTGCATCAAAACAGTCAGCAAATCGTGATCACCTCTGACAAGCCCCCGATAGAACTTAAGGGGATGGAACCGCGTCTGCTATCAAGGTTTAAATGGGGATTGGCAGCCGATCTGCAGGCACCCGACCTCGAAACCAGGATTGCCATCCTCCAGAAAAGACTTTACAATGACGGCATTGAGATGCCCGAGGAAGTCCTTGAATACCTGGCATACAGCATCAACACCAATGTCAGGGAACTGGAAGGCGCAATGATCTCAATCCTTGCACAGTCATCCCTCAATAAAAAGGCCATTACCCTGGAACTTGCAAAACAGATGATCGATAAGTTCGTTAAGAGCACAGCCAGGGAGATATCCATTGATTACATCCAAAAAGTTGTTTGCGACTATTTCAATATTTCACTGGATCTTATCAATTCCAAAACCAGAAAGAGAGAGATCGTCCAGGCAAGGCAACTGGCCATGTTCTTTTCCAAAAAGCACACCAAAGCATCCCTGGCCACCATCGGACTCCATTGCGGCAATAAAGACCATGCAACAGTGCTTCATGCATGCCGCACAGTAAATAATCTCATTGATACCGATAAGCAGTTCAGGATCTACGTGGAAGACCTTGATAAGAAGATCAAAATGTAGAAGATTTCACACTGCTTTTAACAAAACTCTTCTGAACCACTCAAATCTTATCCCATGAAAATCTTATTCGTTTGTCTTGGAAATATTTGTCGTTCCCCCCTGGCTGAAGGTATCTTAAGAAAAAAACTCAATGATCAGCAGATTGCAGGAATCATTCATTCCGCAGGATTTGAACCTTATCATGAAGGCCAGCATTCTGATCCGAGATCGATCACAACAGCACGCAAACATGATATTGACATCTCAAACAAGCTTGCCAGGCTGTTTAGCGTAAACGATTTTGATATTTACGACAGGATCTTTGTGATGGATGCCAGGAACTATGCGGACGTAATGCATGTTGCACGCAATGAAGAAGACAGAAACAAGGTGGATTTCCTCCTGAACCAGCTGAATGCAGGTTCAAACGATGAGGTACCTGATCCCTATTACGGTGGTGCCGATGGCTTCGACAAAGTATATACGATGATGGACGAAGCCTGTGATCGTATTGTCGGCTTATTTTCTTAAATTCGTATTCAAATTACACCATGCCAGTTCCTGATCTGCATACAATCATGGATGCTGCAGAACGCATCAAACCACTCATTCACAGGACGCCACTCATGCGTAGTGCCGGGATCAATAAATTGCTGGGTACTGAAATTATATTCAAGTGTGAAAACCTGCAGAAAGCCGGTTCCTTCAAATCGAGGGGTGCCTGCAATGCCGTATTTTCACTGGATGCCGGGCAGATGAGAAAAGGTGTTGGAACACATTCTTCCGGCAACCATGCACAGGCACTGGCCAGGGCAGCATCCCTGAGAAACATGGATGCATATATTGTTATGCCCGAAACATCACCGCAGGTGAAAGTAAAGGGTGTCATGGGATATGGTGGCAGGATCACCTTTTGCAAGCCTACTTTGCAGGCAAGAGAAGATGCCTTAAAGGAGATCATCAAGAGTACCGGAGCCCTTGAGGTCCATCCCTATAATGATTACAGGATCATTGCCGGACAGGCTACTGCAGCCCTGGAGCTCATTGAAGAGGCAGGAGAAGTTGACATTATGATGGCTCCGGTAGGCGGTGGAGGATTACTCAGCGGCACGGCCCTGATCACTAAATATGTCAGCAGGAACTGCCTGGTTATTGCAGCTGAACCGGAGAAGGCAAATGATGCTTATCGCTCTTTTCATGAAGGAAGGTTCATCCCATCAGAAAATCCAAAAACCATTGCGGATGGCTTACTCACATCTTTGGGATCCCTGACATTTCCAATCATAACAGAATATGTTGACGATATTGTTACAGTGAGCGAAGAAGGGATCATAAGTGCCATGCGCCTGATATGGGAGAGGATGAAAATTATCATAGAACCATCGTCCGCAGTACCACTTGCAGCAATTATTGAAAACAAGCTGGATGTAAAAAACAAGCGCATCGGCATCATACTTTCCGGAGGAAACATAGACCTGGACCGATTGCCCTGGTCTGCTCACGCCTAAACATCATGCTATGAATCAAAAGAAAGGCAAGATCTATCTCATCCCAACACTGCTCGGTGATACACAGCTGACAGATGTTCTGCCGGACGGGATCAGGGGAATCCTCGCCGGCATCAGACATTTTGCTGTGGAAGACCTGCGTTCCGCCAGGCGGTTTTTAAAGAAAATCGATAAGCAAACGGATATTGACAGCCTGCACTTTCAATTGCTAAATGAACACAGCAAACTGGAAGATATCTCCCTGTTATTACAGCCCCTGTTAAAAGGAAATGACCTTGGTGTCATGTCTGAAGCAGGCACTCCCTGTATTGCTGATCCGGGATCCTTGCTGGTTTCCATGGCTCATGAGAAAGGGATCAGGATTGTACCCTTAACAGGGCCTTCCTCCCTCATCCTCGCCCTGATGGCATCCGGGTTTAACGGACAAAATTTTGTTTTTCACGGCTATCTTCCTGTGGAGAGGCGAAGCCGGTCAGCAGCGATCAGGCAGTTGGAGAATGCGGCTTACCGTAACGACCAAACTCAGATATTCATTGAAACACCATACAGAAACATGCAAATGTTCGATGCGATCATTGAAAGCTGCAGCCCGGAGACACGTCTGTGTATAGCCGCTAATCTTACCACTGATGATGAAATGATCCGTACACGGCAAATCTCCGGGTGGAAGAAAAAACCACCTGCCATTCATAAGCAGCCGGCGGTGTTTTTGATATACAAGTAGGCGGTGGGCGATGGGCTGTGGGCAAAAGGGTGTTGAAGTTGGTTTTGGAATTAGAAATCAGATATCAGAAATAAATCAAAATTTCCCAATCTAAAATCCAACATCCTATCGACAATCGACAATCCTAATGTTCGCCATCATGCACATGCTCGTGCTCAATCTCTTCAGAAGTAGCTTTACGAACAGCAACTATTTCTCCTTTAAAAAAGAGATCCTTGCCTGCAAGCGGATGATTGAAATCCATCCTGACCTTATCATCAGTGATTTTCAGGACCTTGCCCATAAGTGTGTGTCCTTCATCGTTTTGCATAGGGATATCGTTCCCAATAAACAATATATTGTCATCAATCTTTCCATCGACCTCAAAGATATTCTTATCAAGTTCCATTAAGGCGTCTTCGCGGGTCGGTCCGTAAGCATCATTGCTCTTTAGTTGAAAAGAATAATCAGCACCCATTTCCAGCCCTGTAATATGCTCTTCAAATTTCGGCAATAAAAATCCGGAACCAAACAGGAACACAAAAGGCTTGTCCTTATCCACTTCCTGTATCATTAATCCCTTCTCGTCATTCTCTGTCAATGTGTATGTCATAGAAACCACTGTACTATTTGCTATCTTCATATGATTTTTTTTAATGTTTTAAACCTGATAACTATTTGGCACGAAATTAATATTATTAGTAACAATGTTCATAATTTCATGAGGATTTTTGTAATTAATCACATGAATTTACGTCTTATATTTATATTATTGCAATAAACATTGAATATATCATTCGTTAAAATACAGCAGTCTTGGAAGAAACTGTATTAAATATTCAACATCTGTCAAAGAATTATGGCAGGATCAGGGCTGTGGATGATCTGTCGCTGGATGTGCATAAAGGCAATGTATACGGTGTTCTTGGGCCTAATGGGAGCGGGAAGACAACCACTTTAGGCATTATATTATCGGTGATCAATCCCAGCGCTGGAGAATTTTCATGGTTCGGTAAAACTCCATCCAAAGAAACCAGAAAGCACATCGGGGCCATTCTCGAAGTCCCCATATTTTACCCTTATCTGTCGGGGGAGAAGAATCTGAAGATCGTCGCAGATATCAAAAACTGCTCATACGATGGCATAGCTGAAGTACTTCAAACAGTTGATCTTACGGAAAGAAAAAATAGCAAATTCAGGACCTACTCACTGGGGATGAAGCAACGGCTGGCAATAGCAGCAGCACTTATCGGTGACCCGGAGGTACTTATCTTTGATGAACCCACCAATGGCCTTGACCCACAGGGAATCGCCGAAATACGTGAACTTATTCTGAAGATTGCCGCGCTTGGCAAGACCATCATCCTCGCCAGCCATTTGCTGGACGAAGTTCAGAAAACATGCTCCCACCTTGTAATCCTGGATAAAGGAAAAGACCTCTTTGCAGGTAAGGTTACAGAACTGATTGCTGCCCCCATGCAGGTGGAAGTAGGAGCTGAAAATATGGAAGAACTGGAAAAGTACCTGAATGAAAATGAGAATGTAATCGGAATCGAAAAAGAAAACATGATTCTGGTAGTTAAACTGAAGGAAGGATATGAGGGCGCTGCATTGAATGAATTTCTTTTCTCAAAAGGAGTTCCCATTACCCATCTGAGTGCACGTAAAAAAAGCCTTGAAAAATACTTCCTTGAATTATTGTCAGAAAAATGATCAGACTTTTAAAAATAGAATTCAAGAAAATTTCCGGCAACAGAACCTTCTGGATACTTTCAGGCTTGTACGCCCTGCTGATAATATTATTTTTCTTCGGCATACAGAGTGTCATTGATGATCTTGCAGAAGAAGCCAATAAGAAAAGCCCCATACCTCTTCCGGGCCTAAGCGCCTATAGTTTGCCCGATATCTGGCATAACCTGACGTATATTGCCGGTTATTTCAAAATCTTTCTTGCTGTGATCGTGATCATCCTGATCACCAATGAATACTCCTATAAAACAATACGACAGAATGTGATCAGCGGTTTTAGCCGTTGGGATTTTCTTAAGAGTAAATTATTAACTATTGGTGTAATTTCGATTGCGGCCACCATACTGGTATTCATCATTGGGCTTATCCTTGGCATGCTAAACACCGATGATATTACTGCGGCAAAGATGTTTGGAAAAACTGAATTTCTGCTTGCCTATTTCCTGGAGATCTACGCCTTTTTGACCTTTGCATTCTTTATCGGTTTCCTGGTAAAAAGATCCGGCTTAGCCATAGGCCTGTTGCTCTTGTATTACTACATCCTTGAGCCGGTTGCCAGGTATAAACTGCCTGATGAAGTTGGCAACTATTTCCCCAAAAAAGCCATCGGAACCCTCATTGACATTCCCAACACATCCATCATGCGGCTTTTCGGCGTTGAGTTTCAGGATTATATCAGCCCCCTTGATGCACTGGTGGTTGTTGCATATATTCTGCTGTTCGGTGGATTATCCTACTGGATATTAATAAAACGGGATCTCTGATCTTTGTTTTTAGTATCTTTATAATCAATGAATCATATTAACATAAATGAATGATTATGAACAAACGTCATGTCTACCTGCTTGGTATTTCGGCAGTGATCATTGCATCATCATTGCTATTGCTGGCTTTTAAGCCCGCATCAAACGGAGATGGAACCTATGCAACTATGCGGATATATGAAAATTTTTCCGTTGTCAGCTCTAAGATTGTGATCACATATGCGAATGAGGAAAGTGAGATCATAGAGCTGGGGCCATTCAAATATAATGACCAATATATGACAGACAATAATCTTGTCATTAACAAAGCCATGAACAACATGGCAGATAAAGGTTACAGGCTTGTAAGTTCAAGCAGCAGCGGGAAGGTCAACTCGAACAAGTCGATGAAGATATCTACTCATATTTTCGAGAGACATTGAAACTGCTGAAAAAAATACGCATCCTTTAGGCGGAAATAAATCAGGCAGCATGCATCCCTGTCAGCGCCTGCAATCGCTTCAGGAGTGGCGGATGGGAATAATAAAAGAATACATATACCGGATGTGGCCGCAGGTTACTGAGGTTATTCACCGACAGCTTTTTGAGTGCATCGGAAAGGGCAACAGGATCATAGTTCTCTCCTGAAAAACGATCAGCCGTAAATTCATTCTTCCGTGATATGGTGTTCATCACTAAACCAAGCAGGAGGGACAAAGGTGAATAGAGCAAGCCAAAGGCGATAAGGCCCATATGAAAACTTGCCTGGCTGGCCCCCAGCGCCTCAGAAAGAACAGGATTCCCAATGAAACGGGAAAGGATAAACAGCATCAGGCCGGTTTGGAGTATCGAGAGTATCATCCCGCTTAACGTATGTTTCTTTTTATAGTGGCCTACTTCATGAGCCAACACGGAAACCAGTTCTTCTATTGTATGATCTTTGATCAGTGTATCATATAGGACGATCCGCTTTTTGGCACCCAAACCGGTAAAATATGCATTCGCCTTGCTGCTGCGTTTTGATCCGTCGATCACATATATGTTATTGAGTTTGAAACTGGTTTTCTTTGAAAAAGCCTCGATCGCATCTCTCAGTTCACCTTCTTCCAATGGTTTTTGTTTATTAAAGAGCGGAACGATCAGATTTGAATAGAACATGCTCATAAAGATCATAAATCCACTGATCAGGCCCCATGTAATCAGCCAGAAATACGCTCCTGAAACCATGTATATCCAGACCACCAGCGAAAGCAATCCACCACCGATGATTGCACCAAGAAGCAAGCCTTTGAGTTTATCTGAAATATATGTCTTTACCGTAGTCTTGTTAAATCCAAACTTCTCCTCAATGACAAATGTAGCATAGATAGAAAAAGGCAGCGACAGAAGATCAGAGGCAAGGGCAAGAACACCGAAAAACAGCAGCGACATCAGGATAGGATGTTCTGTCACGGACCATACTTCACGGTCGAGAAAGGCAAAACCACCCAGAAAAAGCATGAGCATCATCGCCAAAAAGGAAAGCGTGTCAGCATATATTGAAAAACGCGTATTGGTACGTGTATACTCCTGTGATTTCTTGTATTTATCTGCATCGTAAATACCTTCCAGTTCTTCAGGAAGTTTGTTGCTCCACAACAGGCTATTGAGATAATCCAGAAGACGTTCGAGAAAATAATCAAACAACAGGATCGCAACAATAATATAAAAGATCACTTCTGCCATTAGTAACTCCCACTCCATTTTCTGAGGAACCATTCAAGTCCCAATAAAGCAAGGACTGTCAGGAGTATCCACCAGATGTCAATAAATTCAATAAATTTCTTTTCCGCATGCAAGACAGCTTTAATATCTCCCCTTTCTCTTAACAGTTCAGGCAGTTTGTCTAATTGTTCAATCGCCAGCATGCTTCCATCGTTTTTTACTGCAAGCTCTTCAAGCACATCGTGAGCCGCCCTCAGCGAGGTCTGCTCCACAATAACAGGAGTTACTGTAAAACCGCCTTCATCTGTATACACATCTTCCCCTATACGGGTATTCGCCCTGAAAGAATATGTTCCTACTTGAAAATTACCCGCATTCAGGCTATATCCTTCTGCCGAACGGCCAAAAACAAAATCATAAGTATTCCCTGTATCATCTGTTATCTCCAGGCCTACATCAGGTTCATTGATTGGATCATAGCTGTCGTTATAAAGCTCAGCATTTAATTCCACTGCGATATATTCCGGAATATTTGCAGGGACATTGACACGAAACTGTCGTTTGTCCTCTTTCACTGCAAGAAACCGGATGCTTTTGTTGATGATCTCATTAAAGGCAGCATGATCTCCGGTAATAAGCCAGCTTTTCATGCGCCATCTCCATAGCCCGGTACCGGCAATGATCCCGGTTTTACGATCTCTGGCCTGATAAAATAAGCAGGCGGGCTCGTTGCTCACAATGCTTCCCGCTTTCTGATAAAATAATACACTGGCAGAATTAAACACATTATACCTTGCAAAACGAACATGCAGGGGTGGTAGCTGAGGGATCAGGCTCATGGTTTCATCACTGATACTGAATAGTGTGAATTCATTATTCATTACCACAGTACGCTCATTCATCCCAAGTCTGTTATAAGCATTGATCTGCATGCCTGCCTTCTGCGCATTAAAAGCACCCAGATCAGTCTGTGAGCCTATAATGAACAAGATCGGAACCCCGGCCCTCCTGGCTTCATTGAGCAATCTTCCGGATGCCGGACCTGATGAAGGCATCTGATGCATGATCAGCAAGCTGTATTCCTGTAGAGGACCATTGAATTTATTGGCAAGATAATCCTCCACTTCATAATTCAGCTTACTCCCGATCGCATCTTTAATGGCTGTAATATCGGGATGAGGGGAATTTGCCAGGATAAGGATCTTTTGTTTTGATTTGAGCACATCAATAAAGAGATCATAGCGATTGTTCTCTCTGGTGATCTCTTTCCTGTTTGATGTAATACGAACAATATAATGGTGGATTCCCGCTTCACCTGCAGTCAGCCTAATCCTCAGGGTTTTAGAAAAATTATTCACATTCACCTGAATTTGTCTGGAAAAAATGGTTTCTCCTTTTTCCGAAACGGACAATGTGAGCATAGAGCCTGCAAATTTACTCGCATTCACGATCAGCTCAAGCGGAAAATCATTCCCCTGATATGCGATCCTGTTATAATGTACTCTTTTCAGGTAGACGTCCCTGCGAATCGCAGTATCTCCTAATGCAATGGTATATATGGGGTATGATGAACCGGAAGCTCTGTATACAGGATTTAAACCGTGATTGTATATCCCGTCGCCGGCAATGATCAGCGCAGCGGTATTCCTGTTGAAAAACCTTACATCCATTACGTCAAAAAGCGATGACATATCACTGAGCTTTTCACTGAAGCCCAGCGAATCATAACTGTATCCGGAAATTGCATTTACTTCTTCCCCGAAAGTGAACAAACTGAGTTCATAATCCGTATGCAATTCATCAAGCATTGTGTTCAGGGCATCCCTGTATGCATCTTTGTAAAAGGATGAATCACTGCCAAGTACCACCGACAAACTGTTATCATGAGCAAAAACAATGATTGGTTTTTCCGACTGAAAACTGACCAGCTTGAGCAAGGGTGAGAGCAGTAAAAACGCAATAATGGAAACCAACAAAAAGCGGTTTACACCAAGCAGTCTTTTTAACCAGGCGGGAAATTCATTATGCCGCTCACGAAAATAAAGAGCCATTGAAGCCAGTACGCCTGCCATCATGCAAAGCAAGAGATACCAGAGTGGATACGCGGTGATAATATTGATGTCCAAGGATCAGTTCGTTTAACAGGATAAATTAAAAAACGTTTGATTAGCTTATCCCACCGCAAACACTGATCACCTGTCCTGTTACATAAGAGGAAAGATCACTGCCAAGAAACACACATACATCTGCGACATCTTCGGGTTGGCCTCCCCTGCGTAACGGAATGGTTTTAATCCAGTCTTCCCTGACCTTCTCATCGAGGGCGGCTGTCATTTCTGTTTCAATGAATCCGGGGGCAATGGCATTGCAGCGGATGCTTCTGGATCCCAATTCCTGGGCGATAGATTTGGTAAAGCCAATGATACCGGCCTTGGATGCAGCATAGTTCGACTGCCCTGCATTTCCATTTACTCCAACCACAGAACTCATATTAATAATTGATCCGTTTCTTTGTTTCAACATGGAACGTTGCACGGACTTTGTAAGATTGAACACTGATTTCAGGTTCACAGCCATAATGATGTCCCAGTCTTTTTCCTCCATGCGCATCAGCAAGCCATCACGGGTAATTCCGGCATTGTTCACGAGGATATCGACACTTCCGAATTCGGCGATCACATCCTCCACAAGCTGCTCACTTTGTTGGAGGGAAGAAGCATCTGAAGTGTATCCTTTGCCTTTTACTCCTATAGCAGAAAGTTCATTTTCCAGAATTTCCATATTCTCATCCCTGCTCAGATCAGAAAAAGCAACATTTGCTCCTTCAGCAGCAAACCTGAGGGCAATTGCTTTTCCAATACCTCGTGATGCCCCGGTGATAAGCGCGTTTTTTCCTTCAAGTAGTTTCATAAGATTTATTTTTTATTCTGTGTTCAAAGATAACAAAACCTGACATCTTTGATTGCCCGGGAGATTTTCCTGAGCAGAGAATGCTCAGCTATATCCATTTTACCATTCCGGTTTCCTGTTTGTGAGCAATCAGGGGATTTGCAGGATACATCCTTATTGCATAATCCAGAACTCCCGCATGGTCAATGCCAAATTCACTGCTAAAGGTGGCAATCCCATCATGTACCTCCCCGATACCAAGGGGTTTTGAAAAGAGAATATCCTCCATACGGTCATTCACTCTTTGCCCAAAAACAAGCTCCATGCCAATATCTTCAGGAGCAATTTCACCAAATGCCACTTTTACTTCTGCTTTGAACAAGTCTCCGAATCTAAGTGCCCGCTTTGAAGAGTCGGGAACTTTTACTGATTTGATCACAATCTCATGCCAGTGCCTGTTCAGCTTTTCTTTCCATTCAGAAATACTTCTTGCTTTGCTGCAATTATCTTTCATCATGTCTGCAGCTCTTTCTGCAAGGGGCTCATAATATTTCGACTTATACTCATCCAGCATCCTCTTCATGGTAAACTCATGGCTGATCCCTGCTGTTGAGTTTTTAATATACCTCAGCCATTCCATGGGAATACCATCTTTGCCAGTAGCATAAAAACGTGGAATAATATCAGCTTCCAGTATATTGTAGATGGTTTCAGCATCCAGTTCGTCCTGAAATTGCTGATTTTCGTATGTCTTTTTTTCAGGGATGGCCCAACCGGCTTCAGGCTGATATCCTTCAGCCCACCAGCCATCAAGAACACTGAAGTTCAACACCCCATTCATCACGGCTTTCATCCCACTGGTGCCGGAGGCCTCAAGCGGGCGCATCGGTGTATTAAACCATACATCTACCCCCTGAACAAGTTTCCGGGCCACATGCATATCGTAATTCTCAATAAAAACGATCCTTCCTTCAAATTCAGCTTTTCTTGAAATTTCTATGATATGACGGATCAGGTCCTGCCCTGCCTTATCATTGGGATGGGCCTTGCCTGCAAAGATGAACTGTACCGGCTGCCTGGCATGATTCACGATCCCGGCAAGCCTCTTTTCATTCCTGAACAGCAAATGCGCCCTCTTATAAGTTGCAAAACGCCTGGCAAATCCAATCGTCAGGATATTTTCATCCAGGCGGTCTATGGTATTGAGAATATGTTGCGGGGCTTCCTGGCGGGAAGTCATATTTTCCTTTAGGCGGTTTTTCAGAAAATCAAATAATTCTTTTTTTAATTCCTTGCGGATATTCCAGATCACATCAGCAGGTACATCCTGTATCTTTTCCCAGCGCTTTGCCTCCGACTGATGCTCATAAAAGTCTTCTCCAAACTCAGTTTCATACAATTTCCTCCAGATGCGGGAGGTCCATGTGCCATAATGAACCCCGTTGGTAACATGGCCAATATGCAGTTCGCCGGGAAAATAGCCAGGATACATCCCTGCAAACATTTTCCGTGATTCACTTCCGTGAATTTTACTCACAGCGTTCACTTCCTGTGAAAGTCTGGCTGCAAGCACACTCATTGAGAATTGTTCCTGCGTATTGTTGGCGTGGGTCCTGCCCAGGTTCATAAACTCATCCCAGGAAATATTCAGTCTGGCGGCATAATGAGGGATATAGGTCCTGAGCAAGTCTTCACTGAATGCATCATGCCCTGCAGGCACCGGAGTATGTGTAGTAAACAGGGTAGAAGACCTGACAATCTCCTTTGCCATGGAGAAACTGATGACACGATCCCGTATCAGGTGATGTATCCTTTCTATTCCAATGAATGCAGCATGGCCTTCATTGCAGTGATAGACTTTGGGCTTGATGTTTATGGCATCCAAAAGCCTGATCCCTCCCACTCCAAGCAGCAGTTCCTGCTTCAGGCGGTGCTCATTGTCGCCACCATATAATTGATGTGTGATCGTCCTGTCTTTTCCCTGGTTTTCTTCAATATCCGTATCCAACAAATAAAGAGGCACCCGGCCAACATCAAGCCTCCACGCTTTGGCTATCAATGCCCGTCCGGGAAGTGCAATACTGATCTTCACCCAGTCCCCATTTTCGTCTCTTACAGGCTTTATGGGCAGATGGGTAAACTTCTGCGGAAGGTAATCTGCAATTTGTTCTCCGTGTGGAGAAAGTGTTTGACGAAAATACCCATAACGATATAGTAAGCCAAGTCCGACCAGGCCAAGGTTTGAGTCACTGGCCTGCTTCAGGTAATCGCCGGCAAGGATTCCCAGCCCTCCGGAGTATATTTTCACAGATTCGTGTAAGCCATATTCCATACTGAAATAGGAAATCAGGGATTTTCCGTTGCCGGGCTTCTCAGCCATATACGCATGGAATTTCTTCAGAACAATTTTAAGCAATGCTGTAAAATCCCTATCCTCTTCCAATTCCCTGTATCGTTCCAATGACACCATCTCAAGAAGGGCAACCGGATTATGGACACATTGCTCCCACTGCTCAGGATCAATTTTTCTGAATAGTTCTTCTGCTTCGCAGTTCCATGTCCACCAAAGATTTCTCGACAACTCATACAGGCCCTTAAGCCTGGCCGGAATCTCTGCTTTTACCAGCACTTTTCCCCATATGGGGGAATTATCAGTCTGTTGAGCCGGAATATATTCCCTCAGTCTGAACTGCTGTTGTTTTCCACGGAACAATTCTGAGCGGTATCCGACCTTTTCCAGTGCAACAGACCAGACTTGTCTGTAATTCTCAATAAATGAATCCCATAAAGCATTTCTGGATATTTCCCAGGCCTCGCGTCCCGATGCCTGATATTCTTTTTTATTCTTGTTCAGGAAGCGAAGCAGAACATTATGAATGTCTTTTACAACCTCCTCATCGTTATCATCCCTCCTTTCAGAAACGACCACGCCATCATGTTGCACCCGGTATCCGGCATTTACCCATGCCCCAAATCCTGCCAGAGAAGTTGTCAGTGTGGGAATACTGAATGCTATGCTCTCGAGAGGAGTATATCCCCAGGGCTCATAATAAGAGGGAAAGACCGAAAGATCGAAGCCGATCAGTGTATCATAATATGGCATATTAAAAATTCCATCCCTGCCATCAAGATATGCCGGAACAAAAATAACAAACACATTGCTCCCGGCAGTATTGTTTAAGCCTTTCTCAACAAAACGTTTCACAGAAGGGTCTTCATCCTGGTCGAAAAGATAATGTGAAAGCCAGGGCTGCTCAACATGGCCATAGCTATGGTCTCTCAGCCGTTCGACAACATCCTGTCGTGGCCCGGCCTGGTTGGCAGGAACCGTAATAAATGCAATGACTTTCCGCGGAAGTTTTTGATTCTTATTCAGGATCGCCAGTCCGTCAATAAACAGATCTATGCCTTTATTCCTGAACTCGTAACGCCCGCTATTGATAACGAGCAGGCTATCCTCCGGCAGTTCCAGTCCACACACTGCTTCAGCAACCTCAATAATTTTCTTCCTGGCATCTGCTCTTTTTTGCTGAAACGCTTCTTTTTCCGGCACAAAGGTATCTTCAAAGCCGTTCACGGTAATCACATCCGGGTCCTTATCAAGAAAATGCCTGCATTCGGCTGCCGTGATCTCACTCACTGTTGCAAAGCTGTCTGCCTCATTGGCCGAGATGCTTTCAAGTGATTGCTTGGCTGTAACACCAAAGTTTTTTGCCGTCTGTACAGGTTCATAGCTTTCCAGCTTAGCGTAAAGTGGAAGACCGTTACCGGCAACAGACCTTCCCAGGGCAGTGGCATGGGTTGTAAATACGGTCCCAACCTGTGGTACATTTTCTTTGAGGTACAATACTCCTGTACCTGTCATCCACTCATGAAATTGCGCGACGATCCTGTCTGATGCCGAAAGGTTGAACTCATAAAAGCTTTCAATAACTTTAGCAGCGGCATAGCCAAACATTGCCGGCTCTATGTAGTCCCATTGCCCGGACAGGGAATCCAGTTTAAACTGCTCCCAGAGGTCGAAGAATATCTGATCCTTCTCGCTAAATAATGGTGTAAAGTCAAGAAGGATGACAATTGGACGGCCACTTACATTCCATCTTCCTGTCCTGATGTTCAATCCCTCGGCTGCCGCCTTTTCGCGCCATGAAGCGAAAATATTCTGATCTTCAATAAAATCGGGATGCTCACGTGTTTCCATCCATACGTCGGGGCCGATAAGTATATATTTATCGTGGTACTCCTCCACTATGGTTCTGGCCTTGGTTGACAGGACGGTATATATGCCACCAACTTTGTTGCAGATTTCCCAGCTGGTTTCAAAAATATAATCAGGTTTTATGATCTGGTCGTTCATTGAGTGCTTTTAAAATTCCTGCAAAAATATACTTAATTCATCCTCCATCTGCGATAAATTTTCCACAATGGGCTGCGCAGGCTTAACAGCCTCAATTATAATTAAAATTATTTTTTGATCATCCCAGGGAATAGCGGCTTGCGCCTCCATCAACGGAGAAAACCTGCCCGGTCACAAATCCGGACAATGGAGAAAGAAGCCATGCGGCAAGAGATGCAAAATCATCCGGATTGCCGATTCTGCCTGCCGGGATCTGGCCAATGGTCTGTTCTCTTGCTTGTCCGAAAGTGATTCTCTCCAGCGCACTTTTCTTTTTAAACAACCTGTCGATGGCAGAAGTTTCATGATAACCGGGAGCTATCAGGTTCACGCCAATGCCATCGCCTGCCACTTCAAGTGAGAGGGTTTTTGCCATTCCGGCCACAGCCATTCTTATTGAATTACTCAGCACCAGGTTTTCAATGGGTTGTTTCACTGTTGAGCTTTCGCTGAACAGGATTCTGCCATATGCCTGTTCTTTAAAGACGGGAATAAGTTTTTTTATCAGCAAAACCTTCCATCTCAGCAATAAGCCATAGGCATCATCCCAGTCCTCCATACTACTCTCCTCAAATGAACTTGCCGGTGGGCCTCCTGCATTCACGAACACCCCTGAAAGACTACGATTATTGAGTTTTTGAATGATCTCATCAATGGTTTGAGTATTACGGACATCGCCGTAGACACCTTCTGCTTTATCCGGATATTCAGCCAGGAGTTCCTGCAGTTTATCTTCTCTTCTTGCCACAGCGATCACAAAGGCATCATTTTCCAGCAGCGTTTTGGCAACAGCATGTCCCAGGCCGGAGCTTGCCCCTGTGACAACAAATAATTGTCCTTCAATTTTCAAATCCATAATTAATCTTTCGATGATGTATCCTGCTCAAGCCTGATCATGAAGTCGGAAAGGATATTCATATAATTAATGAATGCTTCATAAGGTGTTCCGTATGGGTTGAAATACTTGTGAACATCGCCATCGGAGAACCATTTTGTACACATATAATAGAAATGGTCACTGGTTTGAAGGTATCTCCAATCGCGTAATATTTCCGGATCCTGACATTTTTTTACTTTTTCCCGAATGGAATACAGCTTATCAAAAGCCTCATCCTGCAGCTCATTGCCAAGCCAGGCCGTCAAATCCCTTTCTTCATCAGCCCAGGAAATGGGATAGGGTACATGTATGGCAGATACCGGTTGCAGCTTCTCTCCAAGTTCAGAAGGAGTATTAAATGTAAAGTCAGAATGTGAAAACACCCTTGCCGGCAAGGCTCTCATAAATTCAAAGATACCTGTTTCCGGCCATTGGTGTTCGCCAAAGGTTTCGTAATCCATGAAGAGATTCACGACCTCCTCACGCGGATCTATCTCATTCAGCCAACCCACGAATTTTTCAGTTGTCAATGGCCAATCCCCCCAACTTTGCTCCGAAAAGCGGAACGCGATATCATCACTCAGCCTGAAATTTTTCAGCAAAAGTTTAAGTTTCGGATTAATGGCGTTGGCATACATGTAGTTCGGGCTTTTCCAGCCAAGAACATGTTTGGCGCCTTCTGTAAGCATCAGCTTGAAGCCCATCTCTGCCACCATTTCTCCAATTTCATCAGAATAGATCAGCTCGGTATTTCTGAAAGTTGTGGGCGTTTTCCCGAACAATTCTTCAATCTTTTTCCTATGAACACCCACCTGTTCTATGAATTCTTCCGTGCTTTTCAGAGATGGCAGCGCATGCGCATATGTTTCTGCAAGAAACTCCACATTACCGGTATCCGCCAATGCCCGAAAGCTGTCGAGCACATCCGGAGCATAGGCCTGAAACTGATCAAGGGCAGTACCTGAAATAGAAAAACTCACCTTAAAAGCAGAGCCGTATTCATTGATCATATCCAGTAACAGCCGGTTCATGGGCAGATAACACTTATCAGCAACCCTTCGCATGATAAATCGGTTTTGCTGTTCATCATAATACTGATGGTTCGCACCAATATCGAAAAAACGATAAGTTCGCAGCCTGTATGGCTGATGTACCTGAAAATAAAAGCAAATTGACTTCATATATTTTTGTTTGCCGGTTTAATCTTATAAAACACTTTCATATACTTCTTTAACTTTGATGGCTGCATTCTCCCACTTCAGGTTATCCACTTCTACTTTGCCATACTGTTTGAACATTTTCGAAAGGCCTTCATAATGCAAAAGCCCGTATATTGAATCTGCCAGCGCATCAACATCCCAGAAATCCACTTTCAGGGCATGCACCAGTATTTCAGCAACCCCCGATTGTTTGGAGATCACCACCGGAACATTTGAACGCATAGCTTCGAGGGGAACAATTCCAAATGGCTCTGACACGGATGGCATCACAAACACATCACTGAGACCGAACATCCTGTCAACATCATCTCCCTTCAGGAATCCCGCAAAGTGAAAACGCTCACCCATTTTTAATTCGGCAATACGTTTTATGATCTTGTTGAGCATGTCTCCGCTGCCGGCCATAACAAAGCGGACATTGGAATCCTTATCCAGGACTTTTCTCGCTGCTTCAACAAAATAATCAGGGCCTTTCTGAAAAGTGACCCTTCCGAGAAAAGTCACTACCTTTTCCCTGACACTACGTGGGTATTGCAAATTCGGCTTATCACTTGGCTCTACTGCATTGTATACAGTAAAAACCTTATCCGGGTTGATGCCGTATTTTTCAATGACAATATTCCGGGTGAGGTTACTCACAGCCATTACCCTGTCGGCTACTTCCATGCCGTGCCTTTCAATGTCATAAACATTCTGGTTTACATTCTCTCCCGAGCGATCGAATTCAGTGGCATGCATATGTACCACCAGCGGTTTCCCACTCACACTCTTTGCTGCAATTCCTGCAGAATATGTCAGCCAGTCGTGGGCATGGATTACATCAAAATCATTGGTAGCAGCAACGGCTGAAGCAACCAGTGCATAGCGTTTCACCTCATCCATCAGGTCGGCACCGTACTTTCCGGAGAATTCAAAGTTTTTTGATAATATGGCATCCTCACCGGACAAGGCCTCCATTTCACTGGCCTCTATCATCCTTTTAAATTCTTCCGGGCCCACATAAGGGATAAGGTTGGAACCTATTTCCATATAGGTGATGCGGCGCCAGTATTCCTCATATTTGGAGTCCTTGAAATCAATACTGATATCGCTGGCATTGATAAGCCTGACAGCCTCCTGGTTTTCATCACCATAAGCTTTAGGCACCACAAACAGCACTTCCACATCATGCTTCATAAGGCCTTTGGTAAGGCCAAAGCATGCTGTACCAAGTCCTCCTGAGATATGCGGAGGGAATTCCCACCCAAACATTAAAACTTTCATTGGCAATCTGCTATACTATTAATTATCTTTTGTTTCTTTTTCATACTTTTCCAGCAATTTATTCGTCCGCAACAATTCCGACACGCTCCAGGCCTGTGATATTGTTCCTCCCGGAAGGTGTGGCGGATCACCGTCATATACTTCAGATATGGAAGCGATACCTGCTTCCGTCATGACCTCTTCAAAGCCCTTATATAAATTCCTGATATACTCCACCCCTTCTTTCCCATGGATCCTCAGGTAGGCTTCAGCAAAATGGCCGAAAAGCCAGGGCCATACCGTTCCCTGGTGATATGCCCTGTCGCGTTCAGGCTGGCTGCCGAAATAGACCCCTTTGTAATGAATATTTTTAGGAGAAAGTGTTCTCAACCCCCTTGCGGTCAAGAGTTCTTTCCTCACAACATTCACAATCGACATCCGCATGCCCTCGTCCACAAGCTGGTAAGGCAGGGAAGCGGCTATGATTTGATTTGGCCTTACAGACCAGTCTTTTGTATCTCCGTTTACATAATCGGCAAGATATCCTTTGCTTTCCTGCCAGAATACCTCCTGAAAGGAAGAAGGGATTTTCCCGGCCACAGTTTCCCATTTAGCGACAAACTTTTTATCACCGGCGGCAGCGGCCAGTTCCAGACTGAACATGATGGCATTATACCACAGGGCGTTGATCTCTACAGCCAGTCCAATGCGGGGTGTAACGGCTTTTCCATCCACAACAGCATCCATCCACGTCAGGGCATGGCCTGCTTCGCCGGCCCAGATCAGGCCGTCATCCTGCATGTGAATATTAAAGTCGGTTCCTTTGCGGTAGCCGTCAAGGATCATTTTCATCTTTCGCCCGTATCTTTTCCATACCGCATCTTTTTCAGCGGTGTATTCTGTATATTGCTGCAAAGCCCAGAAAAACCATAATGGTGCATCCACCGAATTGTAAGCAGAATCACTCCCCTCCCCTATATTCGGGAAAAGCGGCCCTTTCAGGTCGGCGAGCATCGAATCCAGAACTGCTTTACATGTTTTTGGGTCATCATTGGCAAGTGTTAAACCCGGCAGGGCAATGAATGTATCCCTTCCCCATCTTCCAAACCATGGAAAGCCCGCAATCACCCAGGTTTTTCCATCCCTTTTTATAATAAACTGTTGGGCGGAATTTCTGAGGCAATTCTCAAAATTGTCGCGTGGGGTCCTCTTTTTAACTTCTGCAGCAAATGAACGTTTTATTGCAGAAGGATTCACTTCGGAGGTAGCCGCACAAAACACAATACTTTCTCCCTTTTTTATATCCACCTCATAGAAACCCGGCACAAACAGGTCTTCCTGGTAATCATAGCCGCGATCCATCTCTTCCTGGTATTCGATGTTGTAATACCAATCGGGGACATGTGTATATTCGGGTTCTTTGGAGAACTGCATAAACAGGGGAGTGTATCCATTGTACAGGCGCATCATCGTGCCATTTGGTACTTTTGTAAACTTATCCTTGACATCAAAATTGGCTTTTGAAAGCCTGTGCACATTCCTGAATGCCAGGAATGGGGTAAGCCTCAGCCTGGTGGGCGAATTCGCCTCTTCCAGGGTATACCTGATAAAGACCCTGTCATGGGATTCGGCAAATATCATCTCCTTGCGAAGCACAACACCACCTACACGGTAAACTGTATTTGGAATGGGTTCAGTATTGAAGTCGCGAATGTATTTATGCCCTCCCGGATTGTAAACACCACCGGCATATTTGTGGATACCCAGATTGAATTGGGCATCACGCTGAATGACCGTTTCATCGAGGTTAGACAAAAGAAGATGGTTCTCCTTGTCGATACCCGGCTGAGGAGTGATCAGCAAGCCGTGATATTTCCTGGTATTACAGCCTATAATGGTCCGGCTGGCATAAGCTCCTGCCCTGTTAGAGCGGATCAACTCCCTCTTGAGGGAATAGCCCAGGTTTATCAACTGCTTCTTATCAAATTCTATGTAGCTCATTATCTTATCGTTTGGCTTGATCTCTGATGATCAGGCTGCAAAATTATTCCTTTTTATCTGGTATAAATAATAATTGTGATTAATTAACATAAAGGTAGTGATTAATTGTGAGCGAGGAGGCTTAAAAAAGTTGGGTGTTGGGGGTGGGTAAAGAAGATTGCAGATTACAGAAGGGGATAGAAGATTGAAGAAGTTTAAGCAAACCTCTCAGCTATATATTTCAACGCCTCCCTTATCTCCAGGCTGGCTGAACTTGGCCCGACACGAATATAAAATTCTTCATCAAAGCCCTTTTGTTTAAGAAATACAGGCATCGGGCTGCGCATGCACCTCACCAGGCAAACGGTTCCACCGTTAATCTTTTCCAGCTCAGTCCGGATATAGGGTGTAAGCTCCTGTCCCATGGATGACTTGATCATATTCCAGAAGTGCAAGAGAAACTTATCGTCATTATCGAACTTATCAATTTCAATACCCTCTACCCTGCCATCGTCTTCCACACCGATCAGCAGCTGGCCTCCGCTTGAGTTCAGGAAGGCTGAAATTGTTTTCAGGCTGGCATGTTCAATGGCCGGGTTTTTCTTTTCCTGGCGGATGTCCCAGCGAAATGAAGTCTTGAATTCCAGGTTATAGCTCTCCCCTGCCCTGATGAGATCACTGATCCCTGCTTGCTGTTCGGGAGCATCACCCGTGTAGAAAGACAGATGTTCCATGGCTTTGATGGCCTGTTCGTGGAACAATTGGTAAGCATCTCCTATCCGGTCACGGTCAATCTCAGTAAATACAGCCTTTCCTTCAAAAATATCAAAGGGAGGATAAGGGCGATTTCCCAGCTCATAGTTCAGCTTGATGGTCAGTGCAGCATTGGCATATTCTGAAGGGGTAATCTTTCGTAATACCAGCATGAGCGGAAGCATTATGCCAGCCCTGTGCATACAGCTCAGCATATTCACAGCGGCTTTTTGTGAGGCCATGAGGCCTTCATAGACTTCTTTGATCAGTGAAAGCAATTCATCCACAGCAGGAGTATCTTCGAAGCGGCCTTCACTGATCTCATCAAGAAAGGCTGTCAGGCGGCGCCCAAGCTCCGGCATCCCCCAGAAAAGAAGGTTTAAAACCGCAGGATGATCTTCAAGGTATGTCAATGCTTTATCGGCATCCAGTAATGACTGCTTCGCCGCGGATTTCGTCTTCAATATGACGAGGGGGTCATGCATAAATGTCTGATCGAAAATCCTGTCAAGCGGGTCATCATCCTGTGCAATATGATCCTTTTGAAAACAGAAGATCGCAAAGCTGTTCACGCTGTACGGATCGATCTTTCCGTATATGGTCAATTTCACTAGAATATGCTTTAATAAACGAATATCCGGATCGGCGATCTCATTTCCTCCTGGACTTAAGAGTGGTTTCTCTTCATAATAGATCACGTGGTCATGATCGCGCATGACGAGGTCGAGTTTGCCGGGGTCTATGGGGTCGGGGTATTTCATGTTTTGCTTGTTTTGATCCGATAAAAATAACCTTAAATGCTGACATGCTTGTTCTATCAATCGAATATATTAATAAATTAGCATACTTAATGTTTGCCCTTGCCCGAATTCGACCAAAAAAACAATTTTATCGAAAATCTTATGACATCAAAAGCTAAATTTTTTATTTGCCGCAACGAACAATGTGAAGAGAAAAACAAGAAAAAAAATCCTTTAAAAAAAATTATATTTCCATATAAACCCAAGAAGGGAGGGTCTTTTCATTGTTCTTATTGTAAAAGTGAATATAAAGAAGAAAATGGAAACATTTATTATAAAGCAGCAAATGAAATCGTCATCGATAACATAAAAGCCTACGAGGACTTCAACACCCAATATGAGACTGTCAGGATATATTTTCCTAAACTGGTATTGAAGAATATCAAAGAACTTTCATATGAAGGTCGCATAATTTCGTTCAGTAAATGCATTATCGATGATCTTATCATAGAGGATGTTGAAATTATCTCGGCATATTACCCCATGTCTTTTTCTGAATGCGAGATTAAAAATATCAGTATCATCAACACCAGGGTCATACAGGCAAAAATTAAAGATTACTACAGCGCCTGGAGCTTTTTCGGAATCAACTTTTTCAGGACAAAGATTAAGGATAGTTTTAAGATTAAGGAACTTGAAACTAG
>JABMQZ010000128.1 GCA_013202965.1 Bacteroidota bacterium
CCTCTGTCCCGCCAAGGCGGTACATCTCCCCTGAAAATCAGGGGAGCTTATTAGGAAACCTCACGGCAAGCCACGAGGAATCATTTGATTAAACTGAATAACAACGATCTAAAACTTACACCAACACCATGAAACGGATCATTACTACAATCTTACTCATTGCATTTACGTTTAGCATGGCCACACAGGCCCAGGGCTGGAGAAACAATGAAATGGAAGTCAGGGTTGAAATCAACAGCCCTGCTACCTTTAATTCATTATCGGATCTTAAACTCATTGGAGATTATTCATACGACCATGCCATACTCTATGTGATCCCGAGGGAGGCAGAACAACTTGATAATGCCGGCATTCAGTATGAAGTACTAAAAGATGACCTGAACGCTTATTATAAAGATTTCTGGAATAACAGGGCCTCCTACCATTCATACCAGGAAATCGTAGACCTGGCAGATAGCCTGTCCACTGAATTTCCTGACATCTGCATGAAAGTGATGTATGGCACTTCAATACAAGGCCGGGAGCTGGCAGCACTGAAGATCAGCGACAATGTAACTGCCAACGAAAACGAAGCCGAAGTATTTTTCGATGGCGGTATCCACGGTGACGAGATAGGTGCGGCAGAAAACTGCATTCGCTTTGCCCGTGACCTTTGCATAAAATATGGCAGCGATCCTGATGTTACTTTCCTGATCGACAATCGTGAGATCTGGATCTATTACATGGTAAACCCTGACGGACGTGAAAATATGAGCCGCTACAATGCTGCCGGGGTTGATCTGAACCGTGACTATGGCTATATGTGGGATGCCTGGGGAGGCAGCACTGGAGCTTTTTCGCAGATCGAAATAAAGAGCTTGCGCAACTGCAGTTATGAGAACCAGTTTGTGGTGCATACCACCTATCACAGCGGTACCGAATACATTTCCTGCCCCTGGAGTTACCGGCCGGAGACACCAGCCGATATGGACCATATTCTTCAACTGGCAGAAGTGTACTCCGACGTTTCCGGCTACGCTAATATGGAATTCGGACAGGGAAATTCAGGTATGTATGCCATCAACGGCAGCACCAAAGACGGAAATTACGGTGCCATGGGATCCATCAGCTGGTCCATGGAGATCTCCTACAGCAAACAACCTCCGGCTTCACAGCTTATGCAGTATTATAACTGGAACTATCCATCCATGATAGCAATGATAGAGTATTCGGGATACGGCCTTGAAGGAACAATCACTGATGCCAGCACTGGAGACTCAATTCAGGCTACCGTATTCATCAATGATTATTTGCAATGTTTTTCCGACTCAACTGCAGGTGATTACCATAAATACGTATTGCCGGGCAAATATGCCATCACCATTGTGGCGAACGGCTATGAAACCCAGACCACAACTGACAGTGTGGAGGTAAGCGAATTCAGTAGCACGATCACCGATTTCCAGATGCTTCCTCTTGACTCATCCCGCTGGTATGCATGGCGCATGATCAGCAGCCAGATCCCCGGCAACAACACTGTGGATGAAGGAAACACCCAGGCATTGATCGGTGCTCCGGACATGATAAACTATTCCATAGGAAAAAATGGATGGGTGGTTGTTGATATGCAAATACCTATCCTCGATAAACCCGGAAACGATATCAAGGTTTTTGAGGGTGATTTTTCTGCTGAAGGCTATTCCTGCTTTGCCGGATCAAGCATGGATGGACCATGGATACTTATGGGTGAAGCAACAGGAAGTGCGGAATTCGAATTGTCGGTAACCGGCCTGAATGAGGCAAGGTATTTTAAGATTGTTGATGATGGTGATGGTGCTCAAAATGCAGCAGATGCCGGCTTCGACCTGGATGCTATCAGTGATCTGGAACATTTCTGGGGAGTATTCATTCTCTTGTATGAATATACCCTTGATGATGAAAGTGGCAATGGGCATCTCGAACAGGGTGAGTCTGCCAACCTTATCGTAACTCTGGGGAATAACGGAAACGTAACTGCTGAAAATGTTATCGCATCTTTGTCAACTACATCCCCATACATCAATATTACCCAGTCGACAGCCAACTACGGGACACTTGTCCAGAATCAATCAGCTGAAGGAACATTTTCATTCGAAGTGGATGATGACACACCTACCGGAGATACGGTATTCTTTACCATCGATGTCACCGCCAACGGCGGAATATATGCAACATCTTTCAACCTGGCATTCATCGTAGGAAAGTATCCTATTCTTATCGTCGACCTTGACCATAACCATAATTCAGGCACAGAGATGCAAACCATTATCTCCAACATTGACCTGACAGCCACATATGAAACTTCTTTTCCAGATGACCTTGACCTCTACCAGTGTGTATTTGTCTGCCTGGGTGTATATAGTGATAACCATGTACTTACAACAGCGGAAGGACAGGAACTGGCAGCATACCTCAACCACAACGGACGCCTGTACATGGAAGGTGGAGATACCTGGGCATATGATAACCCCACTCCGGTCCATAGCATGTTTAAAATCCAGGGCATTGAAGATGGCAACAGTGATCTCGGCCTGATCTTTGGGCAGGATGGCTCTTTTGCCGAAGGAATGACTTTCCCTTATAGTGGAGATAATTATTATATCGACAGGATTGCTCCGATAGACAATGCCTTTGAACTCTTTCGTAACCAGATACCATCTTACTGTAATGCAGTAGCCCTGGATGAGGGTACCTACAAAACCGTAGGAGCATCATTTGAATTCGGAGGACTCGCTAATAATCAGCAAAGCACAAAGGAAGAACTCATGATAGAAATTCTTACCTTTTTTGGTGGAGTGATTACTGGTACCGAAGAACTGCTTGCTGAAGACAATGCTTTCATGCTTAAATCATGGCCAAATCCTTTCAGTGATCAAATCAGTTTTAGTTTTAGGCTGGATGAAGCAACTCATGTTTCACTGGATATTTACGATCTGAACGGTAAAAAAATCACAGGCCTTGCCGCGAACACCTTTACTGCGGGAACCCATCTTGTGTCATGGAACGGAACTTCCGCCAAAGGAAATAATATGCCCAGGGGAATGTACCTTTACATCCTGAAAACAGATGACAGACAACAAACAGGAAAAATAATTCTTACACGGTGATGCACTGAATTTCGGATCATATCACCCTGATGACTACTACAAAACTATGATAACTGCCCTTATTCTCCTGATCCCGGCCACAAGCTTGCTTTTGTATTATACCTGCATGTTTCCAGATGCCGCCGGGATTCAAATTGAAGTTTTTACATATGAAAACAGCGATATCTTATTATATATGCCTAACTTGCACGACCAAAACTTAAAAAACCTTCTGCCTGAAGCAGATCAACAGCAAAAAATAACGATTGTCAAATAATCTTAATTAAACTAAACAATACCATCATGTACAAACATTACAAAATTCTCTTAGCAATTTTACTTCCTTTACTAAGCGTATTCTCTCTATCGGCGCAAACCTTTGTTTTCAATGACAGCTGGGCCGGAGCCGGCTTCAATCTGGCCCTTGAAACACCCGATGGTGTTGAAATAATCTATTCAATTGAAGAATTTTATATGGATGAAGTTTCCGTGAAAGGCACTGCGATGAAAGCAATTCATCTGCCCGGGAACCTCATTCCAAACAATGAAGGAGCTCCTGATCTGGCAGGACGCGGGCAGTATATTGCCATCCCGCAAGGTGCCACAGTAAGCTACAATATTATCTCTTTCAGGACAGAAACATATCATAATGTTGAAGTTGCGCCTGCACCCCGTCTTCCATTGGACACGGATGACAGCCCGCTGGAATATCATAAAGATGAAAGCATCTATTCTGTCGATGCATTTTACCCTGCCGAAGCTGTTCAGCTTTCCAAAGTTACCAGCATCAGAGGCGTAGATGCTGTCATACTCGGAATTACTCCCTTTCAGTATAATCCGATTAGCAAAGAATTGGTCGTATACCGCGACCTTCAGGTAGAAGTCATTTTTGAGGATGGCAACGGGCAGTTTGGCGATAATCGTTATCGCAGCCGCTGGTTTGATCCCATTCTCAGGGATCAGTTATTGAATTTTACTTCACTCCCTGAAATCGAATACACTAGCCAGGCTGGCAGCAAAGATGACGGTTTTGAGTATGTGATCATCACCCCCGACAACCCTGTTTTTACTGCCTGGGCTGATTCGCTGAAATTATTCAGGAACATGCAGGGGATCAGTACAGGGATCTATACCATCACCGAAGTTGGAGGAAACAATGTTACCACCATTGAAGACTTTATCAATAACGCATACAACACCTGGGTCATACCACCGCTGGCTTTCCTGATCATGGCTGATTATGGTGCAACTGGTGACGGGATCCTTGCTCCGATATGGGATAACTATTGTGCTTCAGATCATATTTATGGCGATGTGGATGGCAATGGTATGGCAGATGTGATCATGGCACGGATGACCGCACAGAATGAAACACATTTAGAGAACATGGTCGGGAAGATCATTGATTATGAAACAAATCCTCCCACATACGAAAGCTTTTATAATCCTATCACTGCACTGGGATGGCAGACAGAACGCTGGTTCCAGATCTGCTCTGAATCTGTTGGCGGATTCTTCAAGCATATTAAGGCTAAAGATCCTGTACGTATCAATGAGATTTATGCAGGGAACCCTGCAGTGGATCCATGGTCAACAGCAACAAATACAAATACCATTCTTGGTGTGTTTGGGCCCAACGGCCTTGGCTACATTCCTGCATCACCTTCTTCATTGGGAGGATGGTCAGGGGGCAATGCCACAGATGTTAACAATGCGATCAATGCAGGGGCCTTTCTTCTGCAACATCGCGACCATGGAGGCACCACAGGCTGGGGAGAACCTGCATACAACAACAATAGTCTTGATGGGCTTTCAAATGAAGATCCGGTATTTGTTTTCTCCATCAACTGCCTTACCGGTAAATATAACTGGTCAGGGGAGTGTTTTGCAGAGAAATTTCACAGGATGGAATATGGCGCCCTCGGAATTATTGCTGCTTCAGAAGTTTCATATTCCTTCGTGAATGACACTTACGTTTGGGGCCTTTACGACTATATGTGGCCGGAATTCCTGCCACAATTCGGACCAACCATAACTGAAGAAAGAGGCATGCTGCCTGCATTTGCCAATGTGGCGGCCAAATATTTCCTGCTAAATTCAAACTGGCCATATAATACCGGCAACAAGGAGGTAACCTATAACCTGTTCCATCACCATGGATGTGCCTTCCAGACTCTGTATTCAGAAGTTCCGATGAACATGATGGTAATGCACGACAACGTACTTCTTGCCGGTACCGGCAGCTTCACCGTTATCGCCGATTCCGGTGCTTTCATCGCACTATCATTCAACGGTGAGATCATGGGTACTGCCGAATCGGATGGCACACCTCAAGTCATTAGCATTACACCGCTCATCCCGGGTGACGCTTTTGATGTAGTGGTGACCTTGCCTAACTACTTCCGTTATCATGCTGTTGTTGATGTGATCCCTGCCAATATGCCTTATGTGGTTTATAATGAATATGCCCTCAATGACGCAAGCGGCAATGGCGACGGCATACTTGACTATGGAGAATCAGTCTTACTTTCATTGACTCTTGAAAATGTCGGCCTCGTAGATGCACTCGGTGTTGATGCCGATATTTCTACAACAAACAGTTTTATCACCATTACAGATAATACTGCCTACTTCGGTGATATTTTATCATTACAAACAGTCACTGTTACCGATGAGTATGCATTTGATGCTGCTGCAGACATCAGCGATGGCGAATGGGTTACTTTTAATGTAATTGCTACGGATGGAGATTCTGTGTGGACCAGTGCATTCCCAATTCAGGCCCATGCCCCTGTTATGGAATATATCAGTTTTAGCCTGGATGATGCTGCCGGGAACGGGAACGGACGCCTTGATCCGGGTGAAACTGCAGAAATTACTGTGAGCATTGGGAACCAGGGCTCATCTGAAGCCTATAACGTGAGTGTAGAGATGACTTGCAGCGGAGATTCATATGTTACGGTAAACAACGGACCTATTGATGTAGGCGATATGCCCGGACAGACAACGGGTGATGCCGTATTCAGCGTTACAGCAGCTGATAACACACCGGGAGGGTTTAATGCCTTATTCTCTGTGCATATCAATGCAGACCTCGGTATTTCCGGAGCAGGTGGTTTCGATATTATTGTCGGGCAGTTTTCAGCACTTATACTGGATCTCGACCCGGTCCACCATTCCGGACCGGAAATGATGCAAGCTTTTGAAGACCTGGACCTGATTGCCAGTTATGCAACCTCTTTCCCTGCCGACCTCAGTATATACAAATCGGTTTTCGTTTCCCTTGGAGTCATCTTTACCGGTCATGAGCTGACGTCTGTTGAAAGTTCAACACTTGTTCAATACCTTTATACTGGCGGAAAACTTTACCTGGAAGGCCGCAGGACCTGGTACGATGATCCGCAGCAGCCGATCCATACCAAATTCAATATAGAGGTGGTAGTAGATACCTGGTTTGAATATGATACCATCACAGGAGAAACAGGAACTTTCACCGAAGGCATGGTCTTTCAATATAGCGGGTCCACTCCATTTAACGACTATTATATGCTCTCTGAAGGCAGTGCATTTACCATTTTCACAAGCCCGACTCCGGATTATGGAGCTGCAGTCGCTTATGATGAAGGTTCATATAAAACCATAGGCTGTTCCTTTGAATTCGGCAGCCTGCTCGATGCTGATAATCCGTCAACAAAGAAACAACTGATGCTTGAATATCTAGAATTCTTTGGTGATATCGTTACTAATGTTCCTGACGAAAACCAACAAAATATTTCAGCTTCACTTGGAGATTCATATCCAAATCCATTTACTGATCAAACGACCATATCATTCAGCCTGCAAGAAAATATGCCGGTAAGGATTGAAGTGTTCAGTGTTACCGGAACAAAAGTGGCAAGCCTGCTTGATAAGAACCTGAAAGCCGGTGATCATGCTGTTCAATGGGATGGAACAGATGCCCAGGGCAATAAATTGAATAGTGGAATATACTTAATCAGCTTGAAGACCAGCTCAGTAAATGCCACTAAAAAGGTTATCCTCTATTAATAAATGGCCTAAAATTTTGTATCTTTGCACTGTTTTTCAGAAAATCGTAATTAAATAAATAAACACACCAAAAAAAAGAAAAATGAAAATTTCAGTATTTGTAAAACAAATGGGTATTAAGCTATTCACCCTTATGGTGATGGCCCTTTTTATTTCATCAACAATATTTGCCGATGAAGTAAGATATACAGACAGCTGGGCAAATCAGGGTTATAACCTTGTCCAGTCTGAAAACACGCGTGTGAATATTATTCACTCCGTAAACAGTTTTAGCTTCAACAACATGCTGATCAATGGCGAAGAGATGACAGTGATCAACATGCCGGGTGTGCTTCTTCCCAATGATGAAGGCGCTCCAAACCTGCCCGGAGCGGGAAGGTATATTGCCATGCCTGTTGGTGCTACAGCGAAGCTGAATATTGTGAGCATGCGGACCGAAACTTTTAGCAACATCGAAATTGCTCCTTCTCCACGTATTCCTTTTGAGAATGATGACAGTCCGTTGCACTATGAAAAGAACATGGCAATTTACGGGCAGAATGCCTTTTATCCTGCCAATCCGGTTAAACTCTCCGAGCCTGCAAAAATCCGTGGCGTTGACGTTGTAATGATGGGTATCACTCCTTTCCAGTACAACCCACTTACCAAAGAGCTGATCGTACTTCGTGATATTGAAGTAGAAGTTGTTTTTGAAGGCGGAAACGGGCAGTTTGGTGATGAAAAATACCGTAGCAGATGGTGGGATCGTATTATGGCAGATGCGATCATGAACTATGGTTCTCTACCGCTTATGGATTACAATTGGATGCACGAAGGTAGCCAGCGCGCCGGTGACGGATGCGAATACCTTATTATCACCCCTGATGGTGCTGATTACGTGGCAAGAGCAGATGAGATTGCTGAATTCCGTAACAAACAGGGAATCCTTACTGAAGTGGTAACCCTGACCGATGTTGGCGGAAACACAACCAGTGCAATAGAAACATTTATAAATAATGCTTATAACAACTGGAGCATTCCTCCTTCAGGAGTATTGCTTCTCGGTGATTTTGGAACCAGTAGCACAAATAATGTGATCGCCCCGATCTATAATAGCTACTGTGCTTCTGATAATATTTATGCAGATGTTGACGGTGATCACCTTCCGGAGATGGCTTTTGGCCGTATTACAGCAAATAATACCACACAACTGGAAACCATGGTAAGCAAATTCATCGACCATGAAACCAACCCGCCAACCAATCCCGATTTCTATAACAACCCGATCACGGCAGTTGGCTGGCAAACCGAACGCTGGTTCCAAATCTGTGGTGAAGCCGTTGGCGGATACTGGAAAAATACCCTGGGCAAAGACCCGGTACGTATCAATGCCATTTATTCCGGTACCCCGGGCAGCACCTGGTCAACCGCTCCCAACACTGCTACTGTGGTGAATTATTTCGGACCCAACGGCCTTGGTTACATACCTGCGATGCCTTCTACATTGGGAGGATGGTCAGGTGGAAATGCAACTATGATCAACAACACTATTAACAATGGGGCTTTTATCATGTTGCACAGGGATCATGGCAACACAACTTTATGGGGTGAGCCATATTACACCAATGCCAACATTGGTATGCTCACCAATGAAGACCTGACATATGTAATGTCTATAAACTGCCTCACCGGTAAATACAACTGGTCCGGTGAATGTTTTACCGAGAAATTCCACCGTCATACATCAGGTGGCCATAATTCAGGTGCTATCGGGCTTACAGCAGCTTCTGAAACTTCCTATTCTTTCGTAAATGATACTTATGTGTGGGGCTCAATCGATAATATGTGGCCCGGATTCATGCCTCTTTATGGTACTGAATTCCCACAGGATTATATTATGCCTGCCTTTGGTAATGCCTCAGGCAAGTATTTCCTTCAGCAGTCGGGCTGGCCTTATAATACCAGCAATAAAAGGGTAACCTATCACCTTTTCCATCATCATGGAGGTGCTTTCATGACACTGTATTCTGAAATACCTGTTGACCTTAGCGTCGTTCATGATAATGTAATTCCTTTTGGTTCTACTGCCTTTAACGTTACCGCCAACAATGGCTCTCTGATCTCTCTTTACTATGATGGAGAGATCCTCGCCACTGCTACGGGAACAGGTTCACCTGTGGTTATGAATCTCCCGGCCTTACCCCTGAACTCTGATGTTACGCTGACCGTAACAAAGCAAAACTTCTTCAGGTACGAAGCGATCATTCCTGTATTGGAAGTACTTCAGGCGAATTTTGAAGCCGATATTACTTCAATCTGCCCGGATGGTGTTGTCAACTTTACTGACCTTAGCCAGGGAACCCCTATTGCATGGTTATGGACATTTGAAGGTGGCGATCCTGCTTCTTCCACAGACCAAAACCCACAGGGCATTACATATAATACTCCCGGGACATGGGATGTAACACTTGAAGTAACGAGTACTTCCTCAAGCAATTCTTATACCATAAACGACTACATCACAGTGATGGAAAATGTTACGGTTGTTGCTGCTGTTACTGCCACTGCAGAAGATATCTGCGAAGGTGAAGAAGTAAGCTTCACTGTTACAGTGGACAACGGTGGACTTACACCTGCTTTCCAGTGGAAACTGAATGGCGTTGATGTGGGTGGCGGAACAGATATTTATGTTACCAATAGTCTGGCTGATGGCGACATTGTAAATTGTGAAGTGACTTCTTCCCTCGAATGTACCATTGAAAACCCGGTGATGTCAAATGACATTGTGATGACCGTAAATGAGAACCTACCCGTTGGTATTACCATAGACACTGAAACTGTCGAAATTTGTGCTGGTAGTGAGGTAATCTTTACCGCAATACCTGAAAACGGGGGTGATACACCTGTTTACCAGTGGAAAGTCAATGGAATCGATGTAGGAACCAACAGTGCAGAATACACAACTTCTGATCTTGTTGACGGCGATATGGTAAGTTGTGAACTGCTTTCCAATGCAAACTGTATTACTGGAAATCCAGCCATGTCAAATGAGATTACTATCACCGTATTTGAAGAACTTCCTGCAGGTGTAAGCATTGTTGCTTCTATCGAAGAGATCTGTGCGGGAGATGAAGTTACTTTCACAGCAACTCCTGAAAATGGTGGTTCAGAACCTGCTTATCAGTGGAAAGTCAATGGTGAAAATACAGGAGATGACAGCAATCTGTTAATTACTACAGATATTGCTGATGATGACATCGTTACGTGTGAAATGACCTCATCCTTCGTATGTGCCATTAACAACCCGGCAACATCGAACCCGATCGGCATGTCGGTGAATCCTTATCCTGTTGAAATGGCCACACCTTCAGGCCCTGCTTATGTTGACCTGAATGAAACACTTATCAGCAACTACAGCACCACTAACGATCCTAATACATTAACATATACATGGACCGTTTCTCCTGAAGAAGCCTGGGAAAACCTTACAACAGATATGTATAACCTGAGCATAACATGGAAAGAAGATTTCACCGGTCAGGCAAGTATTAATGTTTTTGGTACCAATGACTGTGGTAACGGTGCTGTTTCAGGCAATATGGATGTATCTGTTGAGAATACCTTCGGAATCGGAGAAGGAGAACTGAATGTTGGTGTTTCTGTATTCCCCAACCCGAACAACGGAACTTTCACAGTGAAATTCTCTTCCGCAAACAACGAAAATGTAAAAATGAAGATCATGAGCATTGTTGGCGAGGTAGTTTACAATGAAGAAGAACTCAGTGTGAATGGTGAATTTATTAAAGTAATAGACCTCAGTAAATATGCCAAAGGGGTTTACTTCCTGATAATTGAAAACAACAACAAGATTCTTACCGAGAAGATTGTTGTACAGCAATAAGTGTTAACTTAAACTCAATAATCATGAAAAAACTTTTATTTGCAGTATCGCTCGTTTTTGCGATCTCTATTGTATTTGGACAACAAGTTGACCGCGACAAGGTTATACTTGAAATCGGGACTGGTACATGGTGTACCTATTGTCCCGGGGCAGCCATGGGCGCTGATGATCTTGTAGCCAACGGGCATCCCGTGGCTGTGATCGAAAACCATAATGGTGATGCTTTTGCCAACCAGTATTCGAATGCACGGAACAGCTATTATGGCATTTCTGGTTATCCAACAGCCTTTTTTGACGGTGTTTATTCCGTTGTTGGCGGCAGCCATTCTTCTTCCATGTATTCGACTTATCTTCCTTATGTGAACCTGCGCGCTGCCGTACCCTCATCATTTATCCTTGAACTGTATGGAACACATAACGGTAGCAATTATGATATGGTGGCCAAGATCTATAAGGTTGCTTCCTATACCGGACCGGATCCTGTTTACCAACTTACTATCACTGAATCTGACATCCAGTATTCCTGGCAGGGCCAGACGGAACTGAACTTTGTTAACCGTCTTATGGTACCGGATGAAAACGGAACAGTGATCAATTTCGATGACAGCGATACCGTCACCCTTAATCTTAATTTTACAATGGGTGGATGGCCACTGTCTCATGTCGAATTCGTTGCATTCATACAGAATAACACCTCCAAAGAGATCCTTCAGGGGATGAAGGTGCCTGCTGTATTCCTGCAAGCTCCTCCGGTACCTCCAGTGGCTGATTTTGAAGCTGATGCTACACAAAGTTGTGAAGGTTATGAAGTACAGTTCACCGATCTTTCAACAGGAAATCCAACACAGTGGTCATGGGTCTTCCCCGGTGGAACACCCGATGTTTCTACTGAACAAAATCCTGTTGTAGTTTATGCAGAAGAAGGTTTATACGATGTTTCGCTTGAAGCAGCAAATAGTGCCGGTAATGGGAATATCCTTAAAGAAGATTATATGGATATCTCTTTCACACCTGAACAACCTGAAATCAGCCTTGTAGACTATACACTGTATTCAAGTGCTAATGATGGAAACCAGTGGTACCTGAACGATGAGATTATTGCAGGAGCAAGCTCACAAAGCTATGTTCCTATAGATAACGGAACATACACGCTCACCGTTACACAGGGCAATTGCACCTCTGAATTCTCCCTTGGACATGAAGTATTGTGGGTAGGAATCCAGGAACAATTTGCCAATCGGGCACTAAAGATCTATCCTACCCCTAACCAGGGAAGGTTTACCCTGGAGATTAATATCCAAACTCCTGACCTGCTCAGCTTGAAAGTGTATGATGCCATGAAGTCAGTGGTTTACCAGGAAGACAATATCCAGGTAAACGGTCCTTTTAAGAAACAGGTCGACCTTGGACAGCTTCCGAATGGTATCTATTTCATGGTACTTGAAGGAGCTGCAAATCAGTACTTTCAAAAGCTGGTTATCCAGAAATAAGAATTTTCATAATCCGATATTAAAAACCATCGCCGATAGCGATGGTTTTTTTATTTCTGCATCAGTTCTTCCACAAATTCAATTAATTACTACTTTTGCTCAGACAACCTTATCAATTTAATAACTGTCTACAGAATATACTCCACTGAGGCCAGTATTTTTATTATCAAACCAACGTAAACAAATATGAAACCTATTCGACTCCTTAGTATCCTAGTGATGATTGCAATTGCAATCCCTTCACTTTCATTTGCACAAAAAGAAAAAGACCATAATACCGAGAAAGCCAATTGGCGTGTCGACAACAATGGCTATTGGAAAGAAATGGCTGAAAAAGGCCTTAGTACATTAAATCCTGTTACAGATGTCCCTCAGGCTATATATACCGGGTCAGGAATTGATGCGCTCAGCTCTATCACTGAAGATTCGCCTGATGTGCCCGTAACAACGGAAAATAGTACACAGAGCGAAAACTCTATTTTCATTAATCCGGCTGACCCACAAAATATTCTCAACTCCAATAATTCAACAGCCAATCCTTACCCACCTTTGTATGGGGCCAATGACCTGTATTCTTTCGATGGCGGACTCACATGGACAGGAGAGATTCAGGGCGCCGGCGAAAGTAATTCCGGTGACCCGGCAGTCGTGATCGGGAACAATGGCTGGTATTATGTGAATTATATAATCAATGGCAGCTACGGACAACAGGTGGCCTACTCCAGCGATCAGGGAAGCAGCTGGAATATAGCAGTGATCGATGATGGTAGTTCTGCATATGTACTGGACAAAAATCATTTCTGGATCGACAATAATTCCGGCAGTCCTTATGACGGGCATTTGTATTGTGCATGGACAGATTTTGGAGGATCATTTAATAATGACATTGCATTATCTTATTCATCCGATCAGGGAATAACATGGTCAACCTCCAAAAATATCAGCGCTGCAGTGAATGCAGGCAGCCATTGTCAGGGTGTGAACATCAACACCGGCCCCAATGGTGAAGTGTACGCTGTTTATGCCATTTATGATGCCAAGGCAGATGAAAATGCCCAGGGTATGTCCCGATCTTTGGATGGTGGAGCCACCTGGGAGCCCGGAACAAGGATCATTGAAAATATACGTGGTATTCGCTCTTCGGAAACATCCAAAAACCAGCGCGTTAACTCTTTCCCTGTTCTTGCTGTTGACATTAGCGACGGATTTTACAGTGGCAATCTTTACCTGGTGTGGACAAACATTGGCACACCGGGAATCAATACCGGAAATGATATCGATGTTTATATGATCCGTTCCGAAGATCAGGGCGACAGCTGGAGCAACCCCATCAAGGTAAACCAGGATGATGCAGGCCTCGGACATGAGCATTATTTCCCATGGATCACCTGCGATCCTGTTACGGGTACATTGAGTGTGGTTTTCTATGACGACAGGAATGTTGGCGGAAACCAGTGTGAAGTATTTTGTGCCAACTCCTTTGATGGAGGAGATACCTGGGAAGATTTTAAGGTGAGTGATGTATCCTTCACGCCCTCTCCTGTTCCGGGACTCGCTACTGGATACATGGGAGACTATCTGGGTATTGCTGCACGCGACTCTTATGTTTATCCCTGCTGGACCGATAACAGGACAGGAACTACTATGACATATGTTTCTCCATACGTGACCAATAACCTCTCAAGACCTTATGACCTTATTGCAAACCTGAATGAAGAAACCGGTTCAGTTGATCTGGAATGGCAGTATGATGTGGCCTCCGGATTTCTATATTTTATCCTTTACAGAGACGGTGAAGAGATTGCTCAGCCAATAATTACATCTTTCACTGACCAGTTACCCGATTACGGTGTCTACCAGTATAAAGTCACAGCTTTTTATGAGATTGAAGGCGAGTCAACACCGGCAGCCACAAGCCTGCAATGGGGAAATCCGCATATTTTTGTAACACCTGATGAACTCGAACAGGTACTTCAACCCGACAGCACAGCCGTACAATATCTGAACATCACCAATACCGGCGAACTTGATTTGCATTTTGATATCTCAACATTTATTCTAACGGATAAAGATGACCCCAAAGACTATTGTGCTGGCAGTGGTGGTTGCGATGAGTATATCGGCCAGGTACAGTTCGGCGATATCAACAACACCTCCGCTTGTAGCGGATATCATGATTATACAACATTAAGTACCAGCATCAGCGTTGGTGAATCTATCCCTATTACGGTAAGCAATGGCAACACCTGGACCGGAGATGAGTGCGGCATATGGATCGACTGGAACCAGAATGAAGACTTTAGCGATGACGCACCCATTAACGTAAGTGGCGGACCTGGCGTGTTTACTGCCATTATCACTCCTCCTGATGGCGCAATAGGAGGCACAACGCGTATGCGGATCAGGATACAATATTATGGCACTCCGGAACCCTGTGGCAGCACCAGCTATGGAGAAGTGGAAGATTATAGTGTGAACGTGATCAGCTGGTTAATGCTGAATCCGACATCAGGCACCATTGCTGCCGGAGAAAGCATGCAAGCAGCAGTTACCTTCGATGCCACAGGAATGGCAATTGGGGAATACCTGGCTGAATTCTCAATTTCAAGTGATGACCCCGACCTCCCTGAAGTGACAGTTCCCGTTAGTATGCTGGTCAGTGAATATGTTGTAGTGGCATCCGCTGATCCGGAGGGTGTTTGCTATGGAGGGACAGTACAACTTCATACCGAAGTTTTCGGTGGTCTTGGCAGTTATGCTTATTCATGGACCTCCGACCCGGTAGGGTTCACGTCTACATTCCAGAACCCACAGGTCATTCCTGAAGTAAATACCATCTATTATGTTGAAGCAGCCGATGGAACAAATACAGGATCTGGTCAGGTCAGCGTAAGTGTTTACGAACTTCCGGAAGTAACTCTCGGTGCAGATACCACAATTTGCGAGGGCGAGGCAAACACCTTCGATGCCGGTATAGGATTTAAAACCTATGAATGGCAGGACGGTTCCAGCGAACAAACATTCACCGCCTATGAAAATGGCATCTATTGGGTGGAAGTTACCAATGATTTCGATTGTGTAAGCCGTGACTCTGTGGAACTGTTTATTCATCCACTGGCACCGCAACCTGCCAAACCCGCAGGACCGGGGATGGTTGATCTTTATGAAGGAAACATTTCCGACTATATTACTTCTGAGTTACCGGATGCATTGGATTACCTCTGGGAACTTGACCCTGCAGGTGCGGGGGAAGTATTCAATAGCGGTTTCGATGTCAGCATCAAATGGGATACCGCTTATGTCGGTCAGGCCTGGCTGAAAGTAATGGTCACTAATATTTGTGGTGACAGTCCCTGGTCGGACAGCCTCGAGATCATGATCGTTAATACTTTCGGCATCAATGATATTGAACAGGAACTTGGCCTGGAGATTTATCCGAATCCCAGCAGCGGAACTTTTACAATTGAATTCAATTCCCTGAAGGAAATGTATGTGAATATCCATGTAATGAATAAGCTCAGTGCTGTTGTTTACCAATTGGAAAATATTCATCTCACTGAACATTATACCAAGCGAATTAATCTCGGCCACCTTGCGGAAGGAATGTATACACTCACTGTTGATAGTGAAAGAGGCAGGCTAAGCAGACAGCTGATCATCAGAAAATAAGAATTCTGGCAACCATTTCATTCATATTTGTGTCTTCATTATGGATTAAAAAAATTAATGCAGATCATAATATATTTATTAATTAAGCACGCTAATTTATTTTACATGAAAAAACTATCCTTACTGCTCATCAGTGCACTCATTTTTACTACTTCATATAGTGGTGAAGTCACTAAAACATACAGTTTTGGCAATTATAAAATTGAAAATGCCGGAGAATATCAGCTGATTCGTTTCGATAACAGCCTCAATACAGGATTTACAGGGGAGCCATCCCTTCCGTGGTTTGCAGTAAAATTGCTGCTTCCACCCGGAGAGAAAGCGGTATCCTTCACGCTAAGCGGGCAAAAAGAGACTTCCATTCCCGGAACATACACCCTGTATCCTCAGCAGGCTTCACGCCCTATTTCACACGGTGGCTCAGGGATCTTCCAATTCAATGAAGATGTCTATCAATCCGGAAAAGCATATCCTGCTGAAGCCTACGGAAGCATCAGTACTGAATACATGAACGGTTACAGTATTGCTTTGCTAAATATCTGTCCGCTGATCTATCTGCCGGCAGATGGTCAATTATCTTACTATACCGAAATGACGGTAAGCATAAAAACCGAAAACATCAGGGAAGCAGAAAATGCCCTGACGATGCTCAGCAGTACTGACAGGGTGCTGAATAAGCTCAATTCATTTATCCAGAACGCCGGTATGATATCGAGATACCCGCTTAAGGAAAACCGCTCAGACGATTATCAATTGCTTATCATTACCCCACAAGCATTTGAAAACGAATTTGACAACCTGAGCGAAATGTATCTTTTCAGGGGAATCAAATCAGAAGTGGTGAGCGTTGAGGAAATCGGCAGTACCATGAGCGGGCAGGACCTCCCTGAACAGATCAGGAATTACATTATACAAGAGTACCAGGTTTACAATGTGGAATTTGTTCTTCTGGGCGGGGATGTAGAACACGTTCCCTACCGCGGATTTTATTGTTATGTGCAATCCGGTTCAGGTTATTCAGATGATAATATCCCGGCTGATCTCTATTATTCAGGCCTCGACGGCACCTGGAACGACAATGGGGATAACCTCTGGGGAGAGATCGGGGAAGATGATCTTTTGCCAGATATTGCAGTAGGGCGTTTTTCTTTCAGCAACCTGACTGAGCTGAATGCCATGATCCACAAAACCACTGCTTACCAGGATGAGCCTGTCCTTGGTGAGATGACCAATCCACTGCTTGCAGGAGAACATCTCTGGAACAACCCAATTACCTGGGGTTCTGATTATATGCGCCTGTTGGTGGGATTTCACGATGACAATGGCTATACCACCATCGGGATACCCCCGGAACAAACTATCGATTCCCTGTATGAAAGATACCAGAGCTGGGGAGGAAGCACGATCATGGCTGAGATCAATGAGGGAAAATCCTTTGTTCACCATTGCGGCCATGCGAACTCGTCTACAGTCATGCATCTTGGAATAAGCGACATTACCAATGCTAATTTTTCACAGGTAAACGGGACCATCCACAACTACACCTTTGTGCAAAGTCATGGCTGTATTTGCGGTGCATTCGATAATTCCGATTGTATCATGGAGCATATGGTTTTCATCGACAATTTCGCAGCTGCAGTCATTGGCAACTCGAGGTACGGATGGTTCAACGAAGGGCAAACCGAAGGCCCTGCAGCTCACCTTCACCGTGAAATGGTAGATGCTTTATACGAGGAAGAGATTGGCAGGATCGGTGCTGCTTTTGTTGAATGCAAAATAGAGACCGCCCCCTGGGTCAATGCCCCGGGCCAGCATGAGGAAGGCGCCCTGCGCTGGAACTTTTATGATATCAATATACTTGGAGATCCCACTCTTCAACTGTGGACAGAGGAACCTTTCACCGTGGATGCCTTATTTACAGCTCCGATCCAACTTGGGGCAGCTTTCATGGATGTCACCGTGTTAAATGGAGGAACTCCCGTTGAAGGATTGATGTGTGCGCTTACCAAAGAGGGAGTGCTGCACGGAACAGCCATCACGGATGTCAACGGCGAAGCCACCATTATCATCGATCCCCTGATCACAACACTGGGAACTGCTGAACTTACCATCAGCGGGTACAACTGCCTGACGAAATCATATAATATTATTGTTTCTCCGGCATCAGGACCGTTCATCATCTATTATGAACATATTCTCGATGATACACTTGGAGGAAATAGCAACGGGCTTCCGGATTATGGTGAATCCATTCTTATGACCATCATGCTGGCAAATGCCGGAGTAGCAGATGCTTTTAATGTTACAGCTACGCTGAACAGCGATGATGAATTCATTACCATTACCGATGATCAGGGTGATTATGGTACTATTGTAGCAGGTACAAGCGGAGGCACGATCAACGACTATGCTTTTGATGTAGATGAATATGTGCCTGATCAGCATGTGGTCAACTTTACAATGAATATCTCAGGAGACGGGAAAGAAAACTGGATGGCCGAGTTTAACATAACACTCAATGCCCCGGTTCTGGAAGCCGGTCAAATGACAATTGATGATATTGCCGGAGGCAACGGCAACGGTTTCCTTGATCCGGGTGAGACAGCCATCCTGAGCATTGGTGTATTGAACACCGGGCACAGTGATGCTCCGGATGCAGAAGCAAGCCTCAGCACCATAAGTAGCTGGGTAAGCTTCACCAATAGTTCCTTTGAACTGGGAGATCTCCTGCCGGGGGTAAATACATTTGCTGAATTTGAAATTACCATTGATGAAGATACTCCCATCGGAACTGTGGTTAACTTTAACTTTGATGTGACATCCGGAGCATATACGGTTCTGGAAGATTATGCCGCAACCATCGGGATCCTGGTAGAAGACTGGGAAAGCGGCGGTTTTACAAGCTTCAACTGGCAGTTCGCCGCTGATGCACCATGGGAAATGTGTAGCATTGAACCATGGGAGGGAACCTATTGCTCCAAATCGGGCAACATCGGCGACAACCAGGAATCAGAATTATTCCTGACCCTGGAAGTCCTTGCAGATGGAGATCTTTCATTTTACCGCAAGCTTTCATCTGAAGCTGAGTGGGATTTCCTCAGGTTTTACGTTGACTATACCATGGTAGGTGAATGGTCCGGGGAGTTAGACTGGGAAATGCAAAGCTTTCCGGTAACACAGGGTTTACATACTTTCCGCTGGGTATATGAAAAAGACTCATATCTTTCAAGTGGTGAGGATTGCGCCTGGGTAGATTTTATCGTTTTCCCGCCAATTGATCTCAGCACAGGCGAAGATGAGCCGGTCATCCATGCCGGCCCATTTATGACCCTGAGGCCAAATCCTGCCAGGAGTATGGTTCATATAGATTACCGGCTCCAATCACCCGGAAATGTTGAAATAATAATTTATGACCTTCGCGGCCAGCAACTCAGAACAGTTCAAAACAATATATATCAGGCATCTGGCTTTTACACTTTTTCGGAAGATGTATCAGGATTGGAATCCGGGGTTTATCTTTGCAGAATTTTTACATCAGAGGGTATACGGACAGAGAAACTGGTAATTAGCAGATAGATAATTAGATTGAAATCAGTCTATATAACAGCAAATAAGCGGCATTTTTCCCATTCGCCTACTTTTTATTATATATTTGTTAGGCTTAATTCAAAAAAATAATCAGATTATTAACATAAACCGCAGTAAAATGAAAACAAGTTTACTACCCAGGGCCATTTCAGCGCTCACCGCACTTATGCTCGTTTTTGCCTTCACCTTCATCAATGCACAAAAAATTTCTTTTGATGATGCATGGGCAAACCCGGGCTTCAATCTCACCCAGCAGAGTACCACCGGGCTTGAGATTTCTTTTTCAATTGACGAATTTACATTGACTGATTTCGACCTTAAAGGCGAAGCCATGAAGGAAATTCAAATCATGGGTAATTTTCTCCCAAACAATGAGGGAGCCCCTGATCTTCCCGGGAACGGACGGTATATTGCCGTTCCTAACGGAGCTACAGCATCTTTCAGGGTAACTGCCGAGCGTACAGAAACCTATCAGAATGTGAATATCGCACCTTCACCCCGTATACCAAAGGTAACGGATGAAGGCCCCTTGCATTATGAAAAAAATATGAAGATCTATTCCCGTGATGCTTTTTATCCGGCCAATCCGGTCAGCCTCTCAGAGCAAACCAACATCCGTGGAATGGAAGCAGTGATCCTCGGCATCACTCCTTTCCAGTATAACCCGCTTACCAAAGAGCTGATCGTATACCGCGACCTGAAAATTGAAGTCACTTTTGAAGGCGGAAATGGAACCTTCGGAGAAGATCGCTTGCGTAACCGCTGGTTTGACCCCTTGCTCAGCGATATGATGATCAACTTCAGCACTTTGCCTAAAGTAAATTATGCGCAGCATGCACCCGAATCCGGCACCCCGGATTTTGAATATGTGATCATATGCCCTGATGATGCAACTTTCATCGACTGGGCAGAAGAATTGGCATTATTCAGAAACCAGCAGGGAATTCGTACAGGGATCTTTACAACAACAGACGTGGGCGGTAATACAACATCAGCTATTGAAAGTTTTGTGGATGATGCATATGCCAACTGGGACATTCCACCTGTAGCTGTTCTGTTACTTGGTGATTACGGCACTACAGGTGCTACGGTTGTTGCACCTATCTGGGATAATTATTGCGCTTCCGACAACATTTATGCCGATGTTTCAGGTAACGACATGCCAGATGTAATTTTCGCCCGTATGACGGCGCAAAATGAAACTCACCTGGAAACAATGATCACCAAGGTGATCAATTATGAAACCGATCCACCTACCGATCCTGATTTTTACGATCACCCGATCACAGCGCTGGGCTGGCAAACCGAGCGTTGGTTCCAGATCTGTTCTGAAACTGTTGGCGGATATTTTAAACACGTTCAGGGAAAAGACCCTGTCCGCATCAATGCCATCTATTCCGGTAATCCTAATAGCGATCCCTGGTCAACAGCTACCAATACGTCAACCGTTCTTGATTACTTCGGCCCGAACGGCCTGGGATATATACCGGCAACTCCTGCCGAACTTGGCGGATGGACCGGTGGAAATGCCAGTATGGTAACCAATGCTATAAACGACGGGGCATTTATTCTTCAGCACCGTGACCATGGCGGTGTAACAGGCTGGGGAGAGCCGGATTACGGCAACAGTGATATTAACAACCTGACAAACACAGACCTTACTTTTGTCTTTTCTATTAACTGTCTCACAGGAAAATATAATGCTTCAAGCGAATGTTTTGCCGAAAAATTCCACCGTCATACCTATAATGATGAAAATGCCGGTTGCCTCGGGATCATTGCCGCTTCTGAAGTTTCCTACTCCTTTGTAAATGACACTTATGTTTGGGGAATGTATGATAATATGTGGCCGGATTTCCTGCCCGACTATCAGACTGACCCAACACCGCGAGGATTATTGCCTGCCTTTGGAAATGCCGGTGGTAAATATTTCCTGCAACAATCGAGTTGGCCATATAATACCTCAAATAAAGCGGTTACATATTTCCTTTTCCATCATCATGGTGGCGCTTTCAGCACCTTATATTCAGAAGTGCCACAGGATCTTACGATCAATCACGACAATGTAATCCTGGCTGGACTCAGTCAGTTCAGTATTACTGCTGATGATGGTGCATTTGTTGCCCTCAGCGTTGACGGAGAAATTATCGGTACAGGAACAGCAACTGGAAGCCCGATAAACATTACTATTCTGCCCCAGGTGCCGCCTACCATAGTTGATGTTGTGGTAACCAAAACCAATTACTTCCGTTATCACGCCCAGGTGGATGTGATTCCACCCAGCGGGCCATATATTGTACAAAATGAAGTGACCATCAATGATGCTTCCGGAAACAACAACGGACAAATGGATTATGGTGAATCCATCCTGCTGACACTTGAAGTGAAGAACGTGGGCAGTGATGACGGTGAAAACGTTATTGTAACTGTAAACACCGATGACTCATACATTACAATGACCACAACACAGGCAAACTATGGAACTGTCCCTGCAGGTCAGACCAAAGAGATGATAGATGCTTTTGCTTTCGACGTTGCAGGAGATATCCCGGATCTTCACACCGTGATCTTCGATGTTGAAGCCACAGACGGAACAGATACCTGGGAAAGTTCATTCTTCCTGAAAGGTCATGCCCCCAACCTGAATTTCCTTGAAGTGGTCATCGATGATGCACAGGGAAATGGCAATGGTAGGCTTGATCCGGGTGAAACAGCAAACCTTTTTATTAAAATTGGAAATACCGGAAGCGCTGATGCTTATGATGTAATCGGAGACCTTCTTTGTCCTGACCCATATCTTACCATCAACACAGCCACGCAAAGCTATGGAGAGATCACTTCAGGCAATGAGAACTCAGAAAATTTCAGTATTACTACCGACATCATCACTCCAGCAGGATATGCACTTGACTTTACCATTGACATCGCTGCATTTGGAGGGATCGCTGCACAGGGCATGTTCAGCCTCACTGTTGGTCAGATGCCGATACTGGTTCTCGATCTTGACGGTATTCCCCAGAACTCCGGCACGCATATGGCCATTGCTATTCAGGATCTTGGTATCGGGGTTGATTATACCCAGACCTGGCCCGATGACCTCGATCTGTTTTCGAATATTTTTGTTTGTCTCGGAATTTACAGCCATAACCATGTGTTAACACAAGCTGAAGGACAGCTGCTTGCTGATTTTCTGGACAATGGAGGTAATCTGTATATGGAAGGTGGTGATACCTGGTATTATGATAGTGAAACACCGGTTCACCCTATGTTCAATATCAACGGGATCGAGGATGGCAGTGGTGATATAAATACATTGCTTGGTCAGGGAGCTACTTTCACCGATGGAATGACATTCAATTATGGCGGCGATAACAGCTACATGGACCACATTATAGCCTATTCACCGGCCTTCAATATTTTCGAAAACCAAAGTCCATCATACTATGCAGGTGTCGCTTATGATGAAGGTGATTACAGAACCATCGGCTGTTCATTCGAATTCGGAGGCCTGGCAGATGGTTCAGGGATATCAACCAAACTGAAGCTTATGGAGGAATATCTGAACTTCTTTGGGATAAGGAAGGTTACAGATGCACCGGGTATGCCTGCCGGTGATGAGATTGTTTGCCCGAACAGTGGAGATATTCCATATTCCACAAACTCTGTTGAAGGTGCCGACTTCTATTACTGGACCATTGAGCCTGAAATTGCAGGTGTGGTAAATGGAACCGACACGGCCATTACCATTGCATGGTCATCAGCACACAGCGGCATGGCCTATGTGAGGGTTTGTGGTATGAACAATACCGGTATCGGGCCACAGTCCGATTCCTTGATCGTTATGGTCAGTGAGGCTCCCACCGCCACCATTTCCGGTAACGCAAATATTTGCGAAGGAGACGAAGCCAGCCTTAATGTAGATCTTACAGGTACAGCCCCATGGTCACTGGTAATTGACAATGAGCCATATACTGCCAATAGCACACCCTGGTCTTTCAATGTATCCCCAACAATAAGCACTACTTTTACCATTACTTCAGTGGTTGATGCCGGTGGATGCATGAATACAGGAAGCGGATCTGCACAGGTGGACATTATGCCTCTGCCTGCTATAGCAGCCACTCCTACAGGAGATCCTTTGGTGAATACCGACGACAATCCTACATCTGATTACGCTACAACAGGTGCGGCCAATGCTACCAGCTACAGCTGGGCAGTAACACCTGCTGAGGCCTACACAGAGATTACAGTAGATGCTATGGGATGTACCATTACATGGGCTTACCCATATACCGGCCCCGCTGCTGTCAAAGTAAGGGGAGTAAACAACTGTGGGGAAGGAGACTTCTCAGCTGAATTTAATGTAACACTTGAAAATTCATTCGGCATCGACGAACTTGCCCGTGCACTTGGCCTGGCTGTTTACCCGAACCCGAACAAGGGAAGCTTTACCCTTGAACTGGCTACCAATGCAGTGGATGTTGTGAATGTCCGCATTGTGAATGCTATCGGCCATATGGTATATGAAAAAACAGACCTGAAGGTGAACAACAGTTTCAGCACTACCATTGATATTTCAACTGAAGCTGAAGGTATTTACCTGATGGTTGTTGAAAGCGACCTGGGAGTGCATACCAGCAGGATCGTTATTCAAAAATAGACCTGCCAATTAAGCAAATTCATACAAGAGTTCTTCTTTCGGGAAGGGCTCTTTTTTGCATATTTCAGCCCAATCTTTTTGAAGATTTTTCTCGACTTTGTTTAATTCTTTACCTATTTTTGTATTGAGTATAAGATTTATTAACCAAATTATTAAGACATGAAAAAACTTAGTTTACTATTAATTGCATGCTTTATGCTTTTTGCAACTGCAAATAGCCAGGACCTGGTTTTCGGAAAGGGAAGTTCCGCAATCAATTTGGGTGTTGGATTCGGTAGCACAATTTATCACGGCAGTTATTATAGCATGGGGTTCCCGACCATTTCAGCTTCCTATGAATTGGGAATTGTTGAAGTTCCGATGGGAAGCAGCCTTACAGGTGTGGTTAGTGTTGGTGGTTATTTGGCGTATGGTGGTTATAAAGAATCATATTCTTCTTGGGATAATGTGTCTTATAATACCAACTTTTTTTTATTTGCTGCTCGTGGTAATTATCATTTTATCTTTCACGAAAAGTTCGATCCATATGCTGGTTTATTAATGGGTTATTATATTGCTAACGGGAAGTGGAAAGGAACCGATACTCCAATTCCTGGTCATACTACTAATTCAGGCAATTTTCGTTTTGGAGTTTATGCTGGTGCACGGTGGTTTTTCACACCATCTATCGCAGTATTTACTGAAATGGGATATAGTATATCCCTCATTACTATCGGGGGAACTTTCAAGTTCTAAGAATAAAAAATTAAATCACCTAATATTTAACATAACATACATTGATTTGTAAAAACCTCCGGGATCACTTTTTCCCGGAGGTTTTTTTTACATTATCTTTGTAAAGATAATATATATCTTTAAAGCCCGAAATTCAATCATAATAACACTGATCATTTAAAATACCAGCTATGAAAAACCTAAACTTACTTGTAGTCACCCTGCTACTCTTTCTTACTCAGAGTGCCTTTTCACAGAACAACTGGATAGCATTTTCCGGCTCTGATCCGCAATTTCCTGTCGTGGAAGTTGAAGAACAGGATATGAGCGGCCTCACCCTGAACATCACCGTACCCGGTATGTTTTCAGAAAATGTAGTTCATGACGGGATCACCTATCAACGACTTACATTCGAAGCATGGCAAACACTTCATGAAATAGGCCTGCCTGAACTTCCAATCATCAGTGAAATAATTTCCCTTCCGGGAGATAAACTTGTGAAAGTGAAAGTTCTCAGCACTGAATCCATCACCCTGGATAATATGCTTATTTACCCATTCCAGACACCCTCAAAAGATATATCGAACGGACAGTATACAGGTTTTGATATTGATGCTGATTTCTATGCTCAGGACAATGCATTCCCCTCTGTTATAGCCAACACCAATGAACCCGGTATATGGCGGGATGTGAAAATTGCCGGTCTGCATGTTTGTCCTTTCCAATATAATGCTGCAAGCAGGCAATTGGAAGTAATGACACATATACGCTTAAGGATTAATTTTTATGGAACAGACACTGAAGTTGTCCTGAACGGAAGTAAAAACATCCCTTCCTATTTCTACGAAATGTATAATGCAAAGATCATCAACTTTGGATCTATGGGATACACTGTTGATAATACAAGGGATGATACAGATATTAAATACCTGATCATTACCAATACCAACCCCCTGGCTACCCTGGAGCCATTTATCGACTGGAAAAACCGACAGGGTTTCCCGGTAGAAGTCAGGGTAATGGAAACAGGTTTTAACACCCCTCAGGATTTCAAAGATTATATTCTCCAATTATATAATAGCGACGGATTGGAATACGTGCTTATGGTAGGTGATGCTTATCCCAATGGAGGTAATAATGGCGGACCGGATGTAGTTCCCATGTACTGGTGGGCACCTTCAGGCGAAGATCCTTCATATTCTGATTCATGGTATTCTTGCCTTGATGGTCCGGATGACCACTATGCAGATCTGGCTATCGGCCGCTTTACTTATGACAATCTGGGTGACCTGGAACTTCAGCTCCAGAAAACCCTGGACCATTATCAGTCTCCCGATGCTTCTACCAATTGGGCTGAAAATACACTCCTGGTTGCGCACAAGGAGAATTATCCTTCTAAATACACCCAATGTAAAAATGAGATCCAGAATTACGCTTATGCACTGCAAACTCCTATTTTTACTGAGTGTTATGGTGGCGCAGGAGCCACGAATCAGGACATCATTGATTATGTAAATGCAAATTCCTGTGGCATCTTTAACTACCGTGGCCACGGAAGCGCCACTGAGTTCTGGCAATGGGGCGCCACCGGGTCATTCACCAATAGCCATATTCAGCAACTTACCAATGAAGACCAGCTTTTTGTACTTTTTGATGTTTGTTGTGATAACATGGATATTGTTGCCCATGCCGGCGACTGCTTATGTGAGTCATTTATGAAATCCCCGGTAGCAGCCGTGGCGATCAATGGAGCCATTATTCCTTCTTATACGATCCCAAACCACGACTACGACAAAGAGATGTATAAGGCAGTATTTCATGACGGCATCTATAATATCGGCTATGTAACCAATTTTGCAAATGTAACCGTACTTAATGTGCATGGTACCATTGGCCGTTCCAATGTCAGGACCTATCTCTGGCTTGGCGATGCTTCCCTGGAACCATGGACACTGCAGCCCACTGAAATGGATGTTACCCACCTTCCAACCTTGTTCCTTGGATTGTCCAGCTTTACGGTAAATGTAAGTGCAGGCGGGAGCCCGGTGGAAGATGCCAGGGTGTGTATCACCAACGAAGACCTGTCACTTTATGCCATTGCCTTTACCGATGCAACAGGTGAAGCCATTGTCAACTTTGGAGGCCCCGTTCAAACACCCGGAACCGCAAGCATCGTGGTTTCTGCACATAATTATATTCCTTATAATGTCGACATTCCCATCATCCCGCAGCAAGGTGCATACATGGTACTGGATGATGTTAATGTTGATGATGCCACGGGAAACAATAACGGATGGCCTGATTTCACGGAATTTATCAGCCTGGATGTTGCACTGGAAAATATTGGGTTGGATGAGGGAGTAAATGTCACTGCAAGCATCAGCACAACGGATGATTATATTAGTATTCTTGATGATGAAGGCTCATGGGGCAACATCCCGGGAAATTCTATAGTAACAGCCGACAGCGCATTTTCTATACAGATCGCAGACTGGGTACCGGATCTACATGTGGCCGTAGTTGAAATGGAAATCCAGGATGAAACCGATGGTCAATGGTTCACTTCCTTTGAACTCGTACTCCGCTCGCCTATTATTAATATCCTGGAAGTGGAAATCGATGATATTGCCAACGGAAACGGGAACGGAAGAATGGATCCCGGCGAAACTGTTATTGTAAAGGTGAACAACGACAACCTTGGACATTGTCCGGCCGAAAACACCGTCGCCTATCTGGAATGTACCAGCCAGTATCTGACATTCAATAATGATTATGATTCTCTTGGCACTCTTGGCCTGTTTGGCTCTAAATGGGCTGAGTTCGAGATCGTGGTAGACCCGGATGCTCCCGCGGGTGTTTTTTATGCAGATTTCGATTACGAACTGGTTTCCGAACCTTTTATTGAAACAATGAGCTTTTCAAAGAAAATCGGTATCATTGTCGAAGACTGGGAAACAAACAGTTTTACCAAGTTCGAGTGGCAACATAGTGGGAATCACTACTGGGACCTTACGATGTACTATCCCTATGAAGGCACTTATCATGCACAATCCGGGAACATTGGAAATACTGAAACTTCGCAACTGTATCTCTCAACAGAGGTCATGTTTGCCGATACCCTCTATTTTTATGTAAAAACATCATCAGAAGTTGGCGATAAAGTTAAGTTCTATATTGACAATAACCTGAAAGATGAATGGTCCGGTATTGGTAACGGTTGGTTTTCTGTAAAATATTTCGTTGGTGAAGGCGTGCATACCTTTAAGTGGATCTATGAGAAAAATGGAGCCATTTCGGCTGGTGATGACTGTGCGTGGATCGACTTCATTGAGTTCCCGCCACTGATGACCCTTACCTGCTTCGCCGGATTTGATGAACTGATCTGTGAAGGTGATGACTTCCAGTGCGACGGACAGGCGACAGCATATGTATCCGTACTATGGTCGACTTCCGGAACAGGATCATTTGATGATCCTGCCATCCTGGATCCGGTGTACACCCCAAGTACCGATGACCTGAATAACGGATGGGTAACGCTGACCCTTGAAGCAACGGATGAAAATCTTGAAACAACTGATGATGACATGATGTTGAGCTTCCGTACCGAACCCGGACTTGGCCAACAGCCGGAAGGGCCCGATTTCGTAAATCTTTATTACGTAACTACATCTGAATACACTACTGAACCCCTGCCATTTGCAGACTATTACGAGTGGGCAGTTGATCCTGTAGAAGCCGGTAATTTCGATGGTATCGGAACCATTGGCACCATTACCTGGAATCAGTCATTCCTGGGTACTGCAAGCATTTCCGTGAGGGGTATGAATACCTGCGGTGAAGGTGAATTTTCTGATGGGTTTAATGTAACAGTCGATAATTTCACTTCGGTTGAAGAATATGAGGATAATATGATTCTGAATATTTTCCCTAATCCCAACCAAGGTGAGTTTACCATTGAAATGCAAGGCGAAGATCTTGGCAAAATTGAAGTCATGATTTATAATATCACCGGAACCCTGATCTATAATGAAACAGGGCTGGATGGCGAAAATGGCTTCAGCAGCCAGATCAGGCTTGGTGAATACCAGCAGGGCCTGTATCTTATAAAAGTCAGTTATGATCACGGCAGTATTGTCAGAAAACTATTGCTTAACAAATAATAAGCATCCTTATGATATATACCAGAGCCGGCAGCATAAACTGCCGGCTTTTTTATTCCAGAATCTTCTGTGTTCTGTCTTCTGACTTCTATCTTCTGTTATCTAAACCTATTCTAAATTACCTTCTTGCTGCATTCTTTCTGACAATAAATCAGTCTATTACGTATATTTTGCATAATTTGGCAAGCTTCAAAACCAATTAATTTATAATCCAATTATGACAACTCTGAAAAAATTTTCACTGACAACATTTCTATTGCTTGCATCGTTTGTGCTTTTTGCACAAATCCAGATCACTTATGAATTTGAAAATCCTTTACTAAAAAGCACCGAAGACGGATATACAGAAATCGTCTTCGATAACTGTTACAACATGGGTGAAGAAGGAAGCCCTCTCCTTCCTTATTACGGAGCAGATATCCTGCTTCCTCCCGGAACAGAGGTCAAAGAGATCAGGCTTATTTCCATCACCACCGGTGAAGAAATTAATAATATAAGTATTCAGCCTGCACCAGGACAATTCCCCATTTCGAAGGGTGCCCCCGAGGGCTATAAACCACTTCCTGACCCGGCAATATATTCTTTAAACGGCTTTTATCCGGCAATGCATACCAGCATTCCTGTCACCCATTTTCTTGCCGGGCATTCTATCGCTTCTTTTACCGTTTGTCCGGTAATCTATAATCCCGTACAAAAAAGCATCAGCCTGATCAGCAGTATTACCATCGAGCTGCTAACCCATGTTACCAGCAAAGCGAATCAGGCTTCTGCAAATCTTAAAAACCATCCGTCACAGATGAACAGGATCCACAAGATCGTGGACAACAAAGATGCACTGGATCAATATTCATATGTTGATAATAAAACATCAGAATTTGATATTCTTTTTATTACCGACCAGGCTCTTGAACCATTTTTCCAGCCCTATATCTCCTTTAAAACAGAAACCGGGTTTCTCGTTGAAACCCTGACCACCGATTATATCTATGCAAATTACAGCGGTGCTGATGAGCAGGAACAGATACGGAACTGTATCATCGACTATTATACCAATTTCAATATTATCGCGGTCATTCTGGGTGGGGATGCCGATAAAAACAATCCTGCCACAAATTTTGTTCCTCACCGCGGATTCTATGGAACTATTGATAATGATTATGATCTTCCTGCCGACATGTACTATTCCTGCCTGGACGGGAACTGGAACAATGACGGTGACCTGAAATGGGGTGAACCAGGTGAGGATGACCTTTTTGCTGAAGTAATCATAGGCCGCCTGGCAGTAGATGATTCAACAGAGATCGCACATTTTACGCATAAGCTACTGATGTACCAGGATCAACCGGTGATAGATGATATTGAAAAAGCCCTGATGATAGGGGAAGCCCTTGATGGCATAACCTGGGGAGCTGATTCAAAAGATGAAGTAGCCATGGGCAGTTCAAATCATGGCTTTACAACTATCGGGATATCTTCTAATTTTTCCATCACAAACCTTTACGAACGTGATGCCTGGTGGAATAAATCTGATGTTTTCGACCAATTCAATAATATTGGGGTGAACCTGCTTAACCATCTCGGGCATTCGAATACCTATTATAACATGAAAATGTATAATTCCGATGTGAATACCACTAATTTCACCAATGACGGTGTTACAAGGGGATATGCCATCGGATACTCACAGGGATGTTATAATGGTGCTTTTGACAACAGGGGTACAACACCGAATTCCTATGGAGTCGATTGTTTTGCAGAAAAGATTACATGCCTCGAAACGGCAGAAGTGGCCTGCGTATCCAATTCACGCTATGGCCTTTACTCTCCCGGAAATACCAATGGTGCTTCCCAGTATTTCGACAGGGAATTTTATGATGCTTTTTTTGGTGAAGGCCTCAGCATGATTGGTGAAGCCAATGGTGATTCCAAGGAGGACAATGCGGGATTCATTGCCAGCAATTATGCCCTCAGATGGTGCTGTTATATCCTTAATGTTTTTGGTGACCCCACAATGGATATCTGGACTGCCGCACCCACAAGCATCGCAGCCATTTACCCTGCAGCCGTTCCACAGGGAGCTTTAAGCATAACTTTTCAGACAGATGCTCCGGCAGCCAGAATTGGCCTCATGCAGAACGGTGAGCTGATCGGACGCGGACTGACAGATGCAAATGGGGATCTGGTGATGGACCTCTTTAACCAACTGGCTAATATTGACACGATTCACGTTTCCATCATTGCCCACAACAGGTTGCGGCATATAGGAACCATTTCAGTTATAGCCGGACAAGCATATGTTTCCTACGAATCACATAGCATTAATGATACTGTGACTGGAAATGGGAATGGCCTTTGTGAATATGGAGAAACCGTAAAAATGAGCATTGAAGTAACAAATATGGGACAGTATGATGCCGTTGATGTAACCGTCTATATTACTTCAACTGATCCCTACGTAATAATCACCGATAGCGTGGAGTACTATGGCAATATTGCGCCGGGACAGTTTGTTACAATCCCCGAAGGATTTGAGATTTCCCTGACAGATGATGTTCCCGATCAGTATGATGTATTATTTACGCTTAGAGCGGAAGGCCAGGAAAACTGGGAGAGCAATTTCTCTCAAGAGGCCTGTGCACCGGAATTTACATCGGGCTTGTTGATTATTGATGACAGTGTATCCGGGAATGGAAACGGATACCTTGATCCCGGCGAAACAGCTGATCTGCACATACAGCTCATCAATTCCGGCCATAGCAGGGCGCTGGATATCAGCAGCATGATCTCTACTGATGATACACTGGTCACAATTATTTCGAATGCCTTCTTTGTTGATACTCTGGAAGTAGGAGAAATCTTTAATGCCATCTATACTGTCTCCACGCATCCCTTGTCACAACTTGGAGCGGCATTTGAACTGATACACGATATTGAAGCAGGCCCTTATGTAAGCCAAAGAGCGTATGATGTGAATAATGGGATTATTTGCGAAGATTGGGAAACCGGAGATTTTAGTCGTTATAATTGGACACTTTTCGGCCAGGCCAACTATGAAATAATCAGTGTTGATCCCTTTGAAGGTGTGTACAGTGCCAGATCAGGTGTTATTGATCACGGGCAAAACTCTACGATACAGGTAGCTCTGTATGTCCAGCGAGATGACAGCATCTCTTTCTACAGGAAAATATCTTCCGAAGCATCCGACTTTCTTAATTTCTATATCAACAATGAATTGAAAGGCCAGTGGGCAGGTGAAGAAGAATGGGCACGATTTTCATATCCGGTAGATGAAGGGGTGACTATGTTCAAATGGGAGTATGCTAAAAATGCCACAGGCTCATCAGGCGATGATTGTGCATGGCTGGATTTTATTGTATTGCCTTTCGTAAATACTGCTTCAGTTTACGCCGGCCCGGACCAGCTGGTTTGTGAAACCGGCATTTGCACACTAAACGGACAAGTCCTTAATTCAAATTCTATTGAGTGGACCAGCAGCGGCGACGGAAGTTTCGACGATCCAACGATCCTTGATCCCATATATACACCTGGCTCAAATGATGTTGCCGCCGGGGAAGTATATTTGACACTGGGAGCCACCTATAACCAGACAGGGACTACCTTCGATCAGATGTATCTTGAGATCAATGGTGACCCCGGCATTCCTGAAATACCTGACGGACCTGAATATGTCGACCTGCTTACGGTCACCACTTCAGATTATACAACTTCCGCCCTGCCTTCTGTCATTGAATACGAATGGCAACTGGAACCTCTTGAAGCTGGTATTATTGAAGGCAACGGACTTACAGGGACCATCACATGGGAGCAAACTTACCATGGCCTGGCTTATGTTTCGGTGCGGGCCATCGATACCTGCGGTGCCGGATTGTATTCCGATTCATTTGAAGTCCTTGTAGATGAAGGCGGGCTTGGTATGAATGAACCCGGTTATGAAGTGCAAATGGCGGTCTACCCGAACCCGAATTCGGGAAGTTTTACCATTGAGGTGCTTGGAGCAAAATCCGGAAATCTTGAAATCAGGATTTTTAATACCACGGGCATTCAGATCATACATGAAAAGGTCATGCAGCTTGAGGGGAAATTTTCAAAACAATATGATCTGGGTGAATATCCGGATGGATTGTACTTCCTGCACGTAAAGGGTGAAGATATCTCGTTCTCCGAGAAAATCATTCTGCATCGATAAGCAATTATACCACAAGAGGCCGATCAGGCCTCTTGTGGTTTTCACATACGTATACATATTTTAAAACATTTAAGTCCTTGATTTTAAAGCTAAATCATCGTATCTTAGCACCCGATTTCAGTAAAACTGATGTATAACAAAACTAAGACCAACAAAACCATGAAAAAGCAACTTCTTCTTTCACTCATCATTCTCTTTCCGGCATTATTTGCCTTTAGCGGGGAATGGAACGACATTAGCAGCCAGCAAGCTGTCCCGGCTAAGATCAGCCTTGTTTCTTCCGACAGCCAGACAAGCAGGATTTTATTTAATGTGCCAGGTTTTGAACTAACAGAAGTTAGCACAGCATCGGGTACTGCCTATACCCTGAACCTCGAAGATGCATCAAATCTTCTTGAAGCAGGGGCACCGGATCTTCTAAAACTGACGGCCTCGGTAATCATCCCCGAGCAGGCAGGGATGGATGTCCGTGTGATCTCATCGGAATATACTGATTATGAAAATATCCTGATCGCTCCCTCTAAAGGGAACCTCACCAGGGATATCGACCCCTCAACTGTACCATACATCTTCGGCGATCAGTATTCGCAAAACGCTTTTTATCCGGGCACCCTGGCCGAACTCCGTAACCCATACATCATCAGGGACTACCGCGGACAGACAGCCATTGTCTACCCCTTTCAGTATAATCCTGTAAGCCTTACCCTTCGTGTGTATCACGAAATTGAAATTGAAATTTATAAGGCAAATGACAATGGAGTGAACCCTTTGATCAGGGAAAGAGATCCTGAAACGATCGCTGTTGAATTTTCAGGTATCTATCAACGTCACTTTCTGAATGGTGCGACCCAGCTTAGCGATTATACCCCTGTCAGCGAACATGGCAATATGCTAATTATTTCTTACGGTGCTTTTATGCCGGCCATGCAGCCGCTCATCGACTGGAGGATTCAGACAGGCACACCGGTGGAGATGGTGGATGTAGCCTCCATTGGCGGTAGTGCACAGATTAAAAGTTACATTGCCAATTATTACAACACCAACGGGCTTACGTTCGTACTGCTGGTGGGTGATGCCGCACAGGTACCAACTTCATATGCCAGCGGGGACTCAGATAATGATTATGCATACATTGTTGGCAGCGATCATTACCCTGACCTTTTCATCGGCAGGTTTTCAGCTGAAACAATCATTCATGTAGAAACCCAGGTTTCACGTACCCTTACTTACGAACAGAACCCCGACCTTGGCTTTGACTGGTTTACCCGTGGTATTGGTATTGCTTCCGATCAGGGGCCAGGCGATGACAATGAATATGATTATGAACACATCAGGAATATCAATACTGACCTTCTTAACTTCACTTATACTTTCTGCGCTGAACTTTTCGATGGCAGCCAGGGTGGCAATGATGCCCCCGGAAACCCTTCACCAACACAGGTGGCAGCCGAAATAAATACAGGAGCTACAATCATCAACTATACTGGACATGGTAGCACTTCATCCTGGGGCACCTCAGGCTTTTCAAGTAATGATGTCAATAACCTGAGCAACACAGGCATGTGGCCCTTTATATGGTCGGTTGCATGTGTAAATGGAAACTTTGTGGGCGGAACTTGTTTTGCCGAGGCATGGTTGCGTGCCGAAGATAACGGAGATCCAACCGGTGCAGTTGCCACAATGATGTCAACCATTAACCAGAGTTGGAACCCACCCATGTGCGGACAGGATGAAATGGTGGATGTACTTGTTGAATCCTACCCCAATAATATTAACAGGACTTTCGGAGCTGCATCCATGCATGGTTGTATGCAGATGAATGATGAGTATGGTTCTGGTGGAGATGCTATGACCGACACCTGGGTATGCTTCGGTGACCCCTCACTGCATGTCAGGACTGCCTTCCCGCAAACTATGACCACATCATACATGTCGACCCTCTTTATTGGCATGAACTCACTGGCAGTGACTGCCAATGCAGAAGGCGGAACTGCCTGCCTGACCCTTGACGGAGCAATCTTTGCAACAGCATTCATCCAGGGTGGTACTGCAAACCTGACATTTCCGGAACTTAGCGATCCCTGCACCCTCACACTAAGCATCACAGGATTTAACTTCCTTCCGCATATCGGACAGATCGATGTGGTTCCAGGGAATACCCCTTTCCTTGCATTTGAAGATGATCACGTCATTGACCCGGATGGAAACAATAATGGACGCCTGGACTATGGTGAATCCGTGACCTATACGGTTGATCTGCTGAATCTGGGCGGTGTGGATGCTACGGATGTGGAAGTGACTTTAAGCACTACAGATGTCTTTATTACCATCACCGATGACTTTGAAAATTACGGCACCATCCCTGCCGGACAGGTGGTTGGCATTACGGGAGGCTTTGCACTTAAGGTTGCCGATGATGTTCCTGATGAGCATATAATTGAATTCTCTATTACGGCTACTGATGGTGATACCACCTGGTTGATATCCTATGAAGCAGGCGCTTACGCCCCTATTCTGAATATTGCCGAAATGATCATTGATGATAATAGCTTAGGTAACGGAAACGGAAGGCTTGACCCCGGTGAAACAGCTACCATCAAGGTGAAGAACTTTAACAGTGGCCATTGTCCGGCGGCAAATTCTGTTGGTGTGATCGATTCTGATTGTCAGTATCTGACCTTCACCAATACAATAGATTCCATTGGAGAACTTGGCCTGCTAGGCTTTCTTTGGGCTGAATTCCTGGTTGAAGTAGATGCCGGGGCACCCGACGGAGCTGCAATTGCTGAATTCTATTATGAGCTGACAGCTGGCGGCTTCACCGAAACAGCCAATTTCAGTAAAAAGATCGGTCTGATCTTTGAAGACTGGGAAAGCGGCGACTTCAGTAAATTCGACTGGGAGCTTGGTGGTGACCTGCCCTTCGAAATATCGAATATCTATCCTTATGAAGGTATATATTCAGCAAAATCGGGCAGCATCAGCAATGATCAGTTTAGTGAACTTGCAGTTGATGTTGAGGTGATGCTGGCAGACTCTGTTACATTTGTTTATAAAGTATCTTCACAAGCCAACAAGGATAAACTCAAATTCTACATTAACAATTCACTTAAAGATGAATGGTCAGGTGTAGGTGGTGGCTGGAACAAAATTGTTTATCCTGTAGTCCCGGGCAATTACACTTTCAAATGGATCTATGAAAAGGATGCTTCAGGCATGGCAGGAAGCGACTGTGCATGGCTGGACTATATCACATTCCCGCCCCTGATGACTTTAACTTGTTATGCCGGCCCGGATGATTATACATGTAGTGACGACAGCTTCCCCTGCCATGGACAGGCCACAGATTGGATATTACTTGAATGGATGACCTCTGGTGATGGAACGTTTGATGATCCGTATATTCTTGAGCCGATCTATACACCCGGAAGTGACGATATTACAAATGGTAATGTTGTACTTACACTTACAGCTGAAGATTCCGAAGGATCGATAGTGGATGATGAGATGATGCTGGCAATACTTGGAACTCCTGATACACCGGGTATTCCTGAAGGTCCCGTGCTTGTAAACCCTGAGGTCACTCCTATTACCTCCTACAGTACAGCACACGTCGATTTCGCATCAGCTTATGAGTGGGTTCTCGAACCATCTTCAGCGGGGACTATAAACAGCCAGATGAACCAGGCTGAAGTAAGCTGGGACATTTATTATCTCGGAATAGCAAAGCTAAAAGTGAAGGCCTCGAACGATTGTGGTGAAAGCCTCTTTTCCGATGAGCTGGAGATCACTGTAGATAATACGGTCTCGGTGAATGAAATTAAGGACGAAAATTCATTCCGCCTGTGGCCAAACCCAAACAATGGGAACTTCACGATTGCTGCAAGAGTTTCTCAAGCCGGGAATTATTCTATCCGGGCATATAACCTGATTGGTAAAACCATGGCCCAACAAGCTGGTGTTTACCTTGACGGGCAAAATACCGTCACTGTTGATTTCAGGGATCTGCCCGAAGGACTTTATTTCATCGTGATTGAAGGTCAGGGCGAAAAGATGATCCGGAAATTGATTATCAATAACTAAATATTTTATAGCCTCCTGACTTATCGGGAGGCTTTTTTATCAAAACCAATTAATCCAAAATGAAAAAACTTATAAAACTTCTGGTAATTGCTATATGCATGCTTGCATTCAGCTATGGGCATGCACAGCAAACCATCAGTGTGGGTCAAACCGGCAAAGATGGCCTCAGCATTGAAGTGAACTCTTTTTTTGAATTTTCAGGAACATATAATGTTTCAGACTTTACAGCCTCTGAAGCTTTTACTGAGGAGGGTGTATTTACCAGGCTGCTGGTTCCCGGATATGCAAAGACCGACATTTTCGGCCACCCTGAAATGCCTGCTGAAAGGAAACTGATCAGGGTTCCCCTGGGAGCTGATGCCTCAGTTATTATAATCAATGCGGATTATGAAGATATCGACCTCAAGAAAGAAGGTTTTCCGGCCCCTGTATATCCAGCCCAACCGCCCAGGGTGAAAAGTGATGACTTTCATGAATTTGTGATCGATCATGAAGCCTATCAAAAGCCAGGTTTTGAAATACATGAGTTGGTGAGCGTGGATATGCTTGGTATACTGAGAGATAAGCGTATCGCAAGAATCAATTTCATTCCATTTCAATATGATCCGGTTCAGCATGTACTCAGGGTTTATTTTCATATTGAATTCCGTGTCATTTTTGAAAACGCAGACATCCCTGCCACTCTGGCACTGCAAGAAAAATATGCTTCCCCATGTTTTCAGGCAGTGAACAATACTCTGATAAATGTGGAGCCCGAAAGTAGCAGGGATAATTTCAAATTATACCCCATCAAATATGTGATCATCTCCGACAGGATGTTTGAAAGCCAGTTACAGCCCTTCATAGAATGGAAAACAAAAAAGGGTTTTATGGTTATTGAATCATATACTGATGAGCCGGGAGTAGGAAACTCTCTGGCCTCTATCAAAAATTACATCCAGGGATTATACGATGCCGGTACTCCCGTTGACCCGGCTCCTTCCTATGTTCTTTTTGTGGGTGATATTCAGCAGATACCGGCTTACAACAATGGAGACGGGGCCACGGACAGGAATTATTGTGAATTCACCGGAGATCTTTTTCCTGAGATCTATTATGGAAGGTTCTCGGCACAAAACCCGACACAACTTCAGCCCTATATCGATAAAACACTTCTATACGAAAAATATATCATGCCGGATCCAAGCTATCTTGATGAGGTAGTTATGATTGCCGGGATGGACGCATCACATGGATATGACTGGGGTAATGGACAAATCAATTATGGAACCATTAACTATTTCAATCCTGACCATGGGATTACATCACATACTTATCTCTATCCACAATCCGGATCCAGCAGTCAGCTGATCCAGCAGAATATCAGTGATGGCGTTACCTTTGGTAACTACACAGCCCACTGCAGTCCAAACGGATGGGCTGATCCTTCGTTTACAATATCAGATATTGCCAATCTCCAGAACCAGGACATGTATTGTGTACTGGTAGGAAACTGTTGTTCCTCCAGTGAGTACCAGTTGAACGAATGTTTTGGTGAAGCCATCGTAAGGGCTGAAAATAAAGGAGCTGTCGGGTATATTGGTGCTTCTAACAGCACCTATTGGGATGAAGATTATTACTTCGCTGTCGGTGTTGGTCAAATCTCTCAAAATCCTCCATCCTATTATGAAAGCACCCTGGGTTATTACGACCGTGCTTTCCATGATCATGGAGAAGATTTCGACGAGTGGTATGTCAGTGCCGATGAAATGATCTTTGCGGGAAACCTTGCTGTTACAGAAGGTTCTCCCGGCTCCGCTCAGTATTACTGGGATGTTTACAACCTCACCGGAGATCCTTCATTGATGGTTTTTTTCTCTAATCCTCCTGTTACTGCAGTGAATTATGTCCCATTATTACCATTGCAGTCTACATCTTTTACTGTTACAACAGAAGCATACGCATACGTGGGGCTCTCAATGGATAACGAATATATTGGAGCAGCACTGGCTGATGTGGATGGGATTGCTATCCTGGAATTCCCTCCCTTAACTGAAGAAGGTGACGGAGATGTTGTTGTCACCAGGCAGAACGGACAACCTTATTTGGGTACCGTGATCATTGCATCCCCAACTGGGCCATATCTGTTGCTGGATGAGATTATCATTATCGATACCACAGGAAATCACAACAACCTGGCTGATTTTGGAGAGGCAATTTCATTGGATGTCAGCCTTGAAAATGTCGGAAATGGAGATGCAATCAATACCGTAGGTACTTTGAGCACCTCAGATAATTACATCAATATTACCATTGATACCCACCAGTGGCCAAGTATTCCAGGACAAAGCACACTAATGGCAGAGGGCGCATTTGCTTTTGATGTAGCTTCCAATGTTCCTGACCAGCATCTTGTTTATTTCGATATCGAAATTGAAGCAACAAGCAAAGAAGTATGGAATTATGCTTATGACATAATCATAAATGCACCTGTGCTGACCATTGAATCAATGATTATTGATGACAGCCAGACAGGAAACGGAAACGGGAGACTTGATCCGGGTGAAACAGTTATCATTAAAGTAGTAAACAAGAATACCGGCCATTGTGAAACACATAATGCCTTTGGCGAGCTGAATTCCTTGTGTCAATATCTGACTTTCGGAAACACAACAGATTCCATCGGTTCTCTTGGACTTCTAGGCTATAAGTATTCCGAATTCACCGTGACTGTTGATCCTGATGCTCCCAATGGTGTTGCTATTGCAGAATTCAACTACACTCTTACTTCCGGAGAATATATGGCTATAAAAGATTTCAGCGAAAAGATCGGGCTCATTCTTGAGGATTTTGAAACCGGTGATTTTACAAAATTCGACTGGGAGATGAGTGGAGATGCACCCTGGCAGGTCACGAATATCTATCCTTACGAAGGAACCTATTCTGCTAAATCAGGAAATATCACCGATGGGCAGAAAAGCGAACTTTATATTGATATTGAAGTGATGATTGCAGATTCCGTTTCATTTGTATACCAGATTTCTTCACAAACCAATAAGGACAAACTAAAGTTTTACATTGATAATTCGCTGCAGGAAGAATGGTCCGGTGTTGGCGGTGGATGGAATGAGGTCCTCTTCTATATTTCAAGCGGGAACCATACCCTTAAGTGGATCTATGAAAAGGATGCAAGTGGTATGGCAGGCAGTGACTGTGCCTGGCTTGACTACATATGCTTCCCACCTTTGATGACCCTTACATGTTATGCCGGGCCTGATGATTACGTTTGTACTGATAATGATTTCCCTTGCCATGGACAGGCCACAGATTGGATATCGGTTGAATGGATGACCTCCGGTGACGGAACCTTTGATGATCCGTATATTCTTGAGCCGGTCTATACACCCGGAAGTGACGATATTACAAATGGTAATGTTGCACTTACACTTACAGCTGAAGATTCCGAAGGATCAATGGTTGATGACGAGATGACACTGATGATCATTGATGTTCCGGCAAGTCCGGATATACCGGAAGGCCCAGATTATGTCAATCTTTACTATATCACTACTTCGGATTATACCACAGGTCCTGTGCCATTTGCAGATTATTATGAATGGCGTGTTGAACCAATTGAAGCCGGTAATATTGTTGGTATCGGAACCGCTGCTACCATTACCTGGAACCAGTCATTTCTTGGTACTGCCACCATCTCGGTCAGGGCATTGAATACATGCGGTGAAGGCCTTTTTTCTGATGGATTGGAAATCACTGTTGATAATACAGTATTCATTTCAGAAGCTGCAGATGAAATAGCATTTCGAGTGTATCCGAATCCGGGTGATGGAAATTTTTATATTGTTGCTTCCTCTGGGATCACCGATGCAAAAATTATGATTTACAATATCCTCGGTGAAGAGGTATACCATCTTTTTACCGACATCACCTTGGGTGAGACCATTAATATCGGACTTGCCGGATATAAGAAAGGCCTGTATATCCTTTCAGTCACAGCAAATAAGATCAGGTATACCGAAAAACTTATTATTAAATAAGAAAATTAAATGGCCATATACCCTTCTGTCTTCGGATGGAAGGGTATTTTTTTATGAATTATGTTATTTTTAGCTGATCAGCAGGCTGCATCCCCTGACATCACTGGCATCAACACGTCCCAATACCTCAAATGATCCGTCCGGATGCATTTTCCCGATATCCCGGGTTTCTATAAAAGCACATGAATGGATATTGGCCAGGTCAATGATATTGATGGCCCCGGTCTTCCCTGCCGGGAGAAGTGTAAAAGGATCCTGAATATCACGGATCAGCACTTTCATCCATGCGGGTGTGAAAAACCTGCCACTTCCGGCAGAATATGCCTGTGACAGCAATTCGGTCATGCCATATTCGGAGTGAACAGACTCAAGACGAAAAGCACTGCACAACTCATGATGCAATTGTTCCCTTGTGATCTCCTCCCGTCTTCCTTTCATCCCACCGGTTTCCATGACAATAACATTTTCACCAAGCGGAAAACTGTTACTTTCCGCAAAGTCAAGCAAAGCAAATGACACTCCGATCAGCAGTGTTTTATGGCCCGATGCTGATAAGGGCCTTAAGGTATCTTCAAGACGATCATGTTCGTGCAGGAAAAATCCGTTTTCAGGGTAATGGCCGGCATCCATGAGTTCCCTGACCATATACACCAGGGATGATCCCTCTCTCTCCAGATATGATGGAAGAAGTCCAAGGATACGATATTTCGAAGGATCGCCATAAAACTCCCTGAAAGCATTCATAAAGCTTGCTTTATAAAGATCCAGGTCGCGGATATAGTGTCTGCTGGCCGACATGCCACTTGTTCCACTGCTCGAAAATATTAGCTCTTCATTAAAACTCCCCGTAATAACCTTATGGTTTTTATAAAAAACGATAGGAAGAAAAGGTATCTCTGTGAAATGAGAAATCTCCCTGGTATCAAGCCCTAAATGTCTCACATAATCCATGTAGACTTCATTTTCCCGGAGCTGAAAATGAAATAATTCCAGTGCAATCCCGTTAAATGCTTCAGGAGATCGGATTTGAAAAATCCTTTCCCTGAAACTGTTTATTTTCTCATCAGGAGACAAATTTTTAAAATTTAGTAACTTTACGTCTAAATAAATGCCGGCATGAGGCAATACCCAAAAATACTCTTATTTCTGATAATCATTTTGATTACGGGATTTGGCTCTTGCAAAAAGCTTAAAAAATTCTCTGATATTCCACACATTGAATATTTGGATTTCATCAAAATTTATAACCCTGACCTTGAGATTTATGATCGTGGGGTACTTTCTTTTTCATTCGAAGACGGAGACGGAGATATCGGTCTGAACACAGCTGACACAGCACCACCCTTTAATGCTTCTTCCAAATATTATTATAACCTGATCATTACTTATTTTGAAATGCAGAACGGGCTTTTGACCGAAGTTCCGATCTTATGGTTCAATCCCCAGACTGAGCAATATGATACCCTCACCCTGAGTGCCCGGATACCCAACCTTACCCCTTTGGGGATAAACAAAGCCATCAACGGGCAAATCCAGGATACTTTATTCATATATAATTTCAATTCCATTTACGATACGATAAAATTTGAAGCCTATATCATTGACCGGGCTTTACATGAAAGCAATACCATCACCACACCGCTGATTGTCAGATAGCTGCGATTTCAATGCATACACGGAATAAGCCTTCGAATATTATTACTAATTTTGGCCGGTTCATTGAATGGTTTTATATACATATTCCATTAATAATCAATAATTCAGTATGAGAATTATCGTACCTATGGCAGGAATGGGCAAGCGTATACAGTTGCTTATTTTTGTTTTTGCTCTTATTTTTACTGCCTGCAAGACAAGCACCAACACAGTTCGGTCGGACAGGAATAATAATACTGAAGAGAGACAGGATAACTCCGAACTATTTCTTGAGGCCAACACCCAGAAGTTACTTGGAAATTATACTGCTGCAACTTATCTTTTTCAACAGTGCCTGGATGCCGACCCGGAAGATGCCGCATCCATGTATGAGCTCGCAAGGATTGCCCGGATCAACAATCAGGGGGAAAAATCCCTGGCCTGGGCCGTAAAGGCCGTTAAATATGATCCGGAGAATGTTTGGTATCTGAAACTTCTTACCGAGCTCTACCAGGAAAACATGCAGTTCGACGAGTCGGTTAAAGTTATGGAAAAGCTGGTTAAATTACATCCTGAGGACCTGGAATACCAATATGACCTTGCGTTGACCCATCTCCTTGTTGGAAATTACCAGAAATCCATTGATGCATATAACAAGATAGAAAATAGTATAGGGGTTACAGAAGAAATTTCAATCCAGAAACAAAAGATCTGGCTGAGAATGGACAAGCCGGAAAAAGCCATTGATGAAATGGAAAAGCTGTGTGAAGCCTGGCCTGAAGAAAGCAGGTTTAAGTCTATTCTGGCCGAACTGTACCTGTCCAACGGAATGGATGAAAAAGCCTTGCAAACATACCTTGATATTGCTGAAACAGATCCGGAAAATCCATATATCCAGATTTCGCTTTCTGACTATTACAGGAAAAGGGGAGATCAGGAAAAATCTTTTGAACATTTGAAACTCGGTTTCTCCAATCCCTATCTGGATATCGACACCAAGATCCAGATATTGCTGGCATATTTTCCGGTTAAACAGTATTATGAGGAACAGCAGGAGCAGGCCGCTAAATTAGCTGAACTTTTGGTTCAGACCCATCCGGAAGACGCCAAAGCTCATAGATTCCGTGCCGATCTTTACTATCAGAATGAAGAATGGACACAAGCAAGGGATGCCTTGAGAAAGGTGATCAGTCTCGACAGCAGCAGATATGTTGTGTGGGAGCAGTTACTATTTACCGAATTCCAGCTTGAAGACTTTGAAGCTATGCGTAATGAAAGCCGCAGGATGATTGAGCTGTTTCCCCAGCAAGCCTTACCTTATCTTTTCTCAGCCATTGCAAATTACCAGTTTGAAGACCATCAGCAGATGATCGAAGACCTGGAAACCGGGATCAGGTTTGTGGTAAGAAACGAGCTGCTACTTGCTGAATTTTATAATTATCTGGGTGATGCATATCACCAGGTCGGAAATGATGAAAAGGCATTTGAAGCTTATGATGCAGTGCTGAAGATTAATTCTGAGAACACTCTCGTTCTGAATAACTATGCATATTATCTTTCACTGAAAGGCCAGGAATTGGACAAAGCTAAACAGATGGCAAAAAAAGCAACAGAGCTGGATCCCGAAAATTCCTCAAACCAGGATACATATGGATGGGTGTTGTACAAACTCGGAGAATATGATGAAGCCCTGAAATGGATCAGGATGTCAGTTGAAAATCATAATGAAGCCAATGCTGAGGTACTTGAACACTATGGAGATGTATTATTTAAACTTGGCAGGACGGATGAAGCCCTGGAGTCCTGGAAAAAGGCATTGGAAGCAGGTAATGGTGGTTCGGAATTCCTTGAAAAGAAAGTTAATGAAGGCATGTTGTATGAGTAGCATTTTACATAAACAATTATTCTTTACAGCAAGGTGCCTGATAAGCTGCCTGCTGATCATGTTCATTTTTAATGCATGCTCTTCTTCAAGAAATATAATTAAAGTACCCCTTAAAGATGCAAAAGCAACATACTTGCTCGAAAAGCTTTCTGAAAGCGAACTGCAATTCGACTGGTTTTCCGCAAAATTCTCAATCGATTACATTTATGATAAAAAACTCACTGAGTTCAGAGGCCAGATAAGGATCCGGAAGGATAGTATCATATGGTTGTCCTTCTCTCCTGCCCTCGGCATTGAGATGGCCAGACTAAAGATCACCAATGACTCGGTGTTCTTTATGAACAGGATCAACAAAACTTATCTCCGTGGGGATTACAAGTTCATCAATGAGTACCTTCAAACCAATATTGACTTTGATATTCTGCAATCATTTATCATCGGAAATGATTTTCAGTTTTATGAAAAATCGAAATTCAGAGCCAACATTATCAATGATCAATATAAGCTATCCACTGCTGAACGAAGGAAGTTAAAAAAGTTTGTAAAGCATGGTGAAGACGATGAAGCCAAGGTGTTTTATCAAAACATCTGGCTGAACCCGGAAACATTTAAAATTACCAGGGTTAATCTTAAGGAGATACAGGATGATAAAAAGCTGGATGCTTATTACAATGATTTCAAAGACCATGAAGGACAACTTTTCCCATTCGAAATCACTTTCGAGATCACCGCGGATGAGAAGATAGTTGTCAAAGTTGATTATTCCCGGATAAGGATTGATGAGCCAAAGTCATTCCCTTTCAGCATCCCCTCCAAATATGAAAGGATTTATTAATGACTGCTAAAAAGGCAATTATAGAATCCTTGCTGAAAAATGCAGTCATCCCATTGCTCATCCTTTTTGTTTTTTTATCTTCACTCAATGCACAGGATCGAAAGACCGGTTTGCAACAGGAAAAGAAGCAAATAGAAGAAGAAATAGCCTATACCAATAAACTTCTCATTCAGACACAGAAAAACCGCCGGTCGACTATGGATGAGCTGGTGGTCCTGCAACAAAAGATCAGGCAGCGTGAAAGCTTGATCTACACCATCAAGGCAGAAGTCATTCTCCTTAATCATGAAATAAAAGAAACCAGTGACAGTGTTTTTTCTTTGAAAGTTGAACTGAAAAAGCTAAAAGAAGAATACGCAAAAATGATCTATTATGCGTATCGTAACAGAAGTTCATACGACAGGTTGGTTTTTTTGTTTTCTTCCAGGGATTTTAACCAGGCTTACCGCCGCCTGAAATATTTTCAACAATATGGCGCTTACCGAAGAATGCAGGCCGAATTGATCACTAAAACCCAGGCTAACTTGCTTGAAAAGGAACAGCAATTGGAGCAACAAAAAGCTGATCAGCAAGGCCTTTTAGCAGAAGAACAAAATGAAAAAAACCTCCTGGAGAATGAAAAGGGTGATGCAGACCGTAGTTTTCAAAATCTGAGCCAGGAAGAAAAAGAACTCAAGGCATCCATACGGGCAAAAGAGAAAGCGGCAGCCAAACTCCAAAAAACCATTGAAAATATCATAGCCGAGGAGATCAGGCTTGCAGAAGAAAGAGCCCGTGCCGCTGCAACTTCAAAAACAAGCAGCGGTTTTGCCCTTACACCTGAAGAACTTCAGCTTTCAGAGAACTTTGCAAGCAATAAAGGTAAATTGCCATGGCCCACAGAAAGGGGTATTGTTTCAAGCACTTTCGGTGAACATCAGCATCCTGTTCTTCCACGTGTTAAGGTAAAAAATAATGGAATTGACATTCTTACATCAGAGGGTGAATATGCAAGGGCAATCTTTGGCGGGGTCGTGACCAGGATCATTTCTGTACCGAACTTTAACAATGTTGTGATCATCAGGCATGGGGAATACCTCAGCGTATATTCTAACCTTGATGAGGTCCTGATGAGCAAAGGTCAGGAAGTAAGCACCAAGCAGCATATCGGTCGCGTTTATACCAACCATAGTGAAAACAAAACTGAGTTGCATTTTGAATTATGGAAAGCCAAGACCCTGATGAATCCTTCTTATTGGCTGGCAAAAAAACGCTGATCTATTCAACGCATTTAATTACCCTGATACTTTTACTTATACCGGATCCCGACACCCGGGCAATGTAAATCCCTGATGGAAGGGAAAGCCCTTGCTGATCCCTGCCATCCCATATGATAAGATGCTTCCCGGATCCGGGAATGCTTTCTTCCCAAACCTTTAGCATTTGCCCGTCAAGGGAGAATATCCTTATGACGATATTCCCTCCGTCCTGAAGAAAAATATCCATATTGAGGTGGCCGGCAAATGGATTGGGATAACATGACAGCATGAAGCTTTCGGCCTTATCTGAATCATGGATGCCCTGGGGAGGAGCCACCTTCATTTCAATGGTAACAATAAGCGTCATCCCAGCGACATCTGTCAGGACCAACTCGCAATAATACGAGCCCAATGCCATTCCCGTAGCATCAAAGTTGAAGGAAAGGCTATCGCTGCCATGCGCTTGCAATATTCCTGATAGCGGGTTATAGTCAAGCCATGCAGGCATGTTTACAATGTTAGTTACATACGGCAACGCAAAGCCCACTAAGTTTTCAAGCAACAGCTCTTTATGGCCGGCAGAGTCAGGGGCCAGTGAAATGCTCAGGGTATCTGATGCAGGTGAGATCCGCGGGGAGATGAGTTTTTGTATGGCATTATTTACATTCAGTCTTCCACCGGATACGCAAAGTGTGTCAAAACCCGGAAGCTGGTCAACACCATCAAGAACCAGGTTTTTCATGAACACGCTGATTAAAGCAGGCTGTTCCTTGTATGCCTGCATAAAAGCCTCATCTGCTGCAGCAAACATCAGGGCAATGCTTCCGGTAACTTGTGGCGAAGCCATTGAGGTACCGGTTTTATAACCATAAGTATTCGGGATCCTGGTTGATATAATGGATCTTCCGGGTGCCCCGAGATCGATGGAAGTAGTTCCCCATGCGGCACCAAGATTTTTTATGTCCTGGTTCGTTGTATTTGTTACGCTGATGAGGTAATCTGTGGTAAAAGCAGTAGGAACATCACCAACCAGATCTATATTCACGGGAGCATTACTGGTCGCTGCAACACTCATGATTCCCAGGCTGCCCAGGGAATCATACATGGCACCCCAGATGGGATAATCATCAGGGTTCCCAAAATCAACCCCGAAAGAACTGTTGGTCACAATCACGTAAGCACCTTTTGCTCCGTTAGTTTCATCATATAATGACCGCATTCTATAGACATATCCATAGGCTTCAACAACGACAGACTCTATGGTAGAAGAGCCGGCCACGGTCATCACTCGTCCATTCCAGTTCACACCACATACACCTTTCCCGTTGTTGCCAATTGCTCCCGCGATGCCGGCAACATGCATGCCGTGGTCTTTTGGCTGAATATAGCCACTGCTATAATAGGCATTCCATCCATCATAATCATCTACATAGCCATTGTTATCATCATCGATGCTGTTATTGGGGATTTCATTCCTGTTCTTCCAGTAATTCATATCCTCATGGGAAAGAGAAAACCCATCATCCACAATGGCCATAACAATGGTATCACCCAGGACTGTTGTTCCGGTGTTTACAGTAACATCCCAGGCGTCTGTGGCATCAATGTCGGCATCAGGCAAACCAGTAGTCTGCCCTGTATTTTTCAGTGCCCATTGATTGGGAAATTCCGGGTCATCCGGGATTTTTTCACGCAAGGAGATATGGTGATCAAACTGCGCTTCAGCTACGAGCATATTGCTGCGGACCTGCTTTATTAGCAATTGATCAGATTTTATCTCCGGATTAAAAGATGCCAGCCAGATACACAATTGATCCGACAGGCATTTATCTGCTTTCAAGCCAATTTTGGAATATAGCTGTTCTAATTCATTCATTGCTGCTTTATGTTTCATACCCGGATGAAACTGTATGATCATCTTCCCGGGAATAGCATTTTTATCCGTTAAATAAGCGGGATTGCCGGAGCCAATAAAAATAGCAGCAAGCAACAGTAAAAGAAAGATATTTTTATTGTTCATGGTATTTCGGTCTTACATGAGCAAAGGTAGGAAATTCAAGTTTAGTGTCAAGGGGGCGGTACGCAATAGCCCCTTTCAGCGAATCAAAATCATCTTGCCATTATATGGCCTGCCGTTAACGATGATCCTGTAAATATAAATTCCGCCCGGCACCCGGTTTCCATCATTGTCTGTAGCATTCCAATCTAAGGAATGCATGCCCTCTTCAAGGACAGATGCAGTTAGCAAATCAAAAACCCTTCTTCCCTGAAGGTCATATACTGCAGCCTCCACAAGGCTTTTATTATCCAGGACCAGTGGTATACTTGTGTGATAACTGAAAGGATTCGGGTAGTTTTGCATGGCCTGGAAATTTACTCCGGAAGGAATATCTTCAATTCCAAGGGTGCTCTGTATAACACCAAAAAAATCAAGTACTTCCTGCATAAAAGTTTCAAGGCCGCAGGTATCCGAAGAAATCAGAGCACCCAGTTCAAAGATCGTTCCTATTGTTTTATAGGTACCTGCGTCATAGGCCACTGCAGCACAATTGGGATATTCCCTGCCTGTAAAAATGGAATATGCGGGAAGTTCAGGCTCCAGGTAGTAATAACAAAATGGCTGGACGGCAGTATTTTCATAACTCAGTCCTTCGGTGAAAGTACTGTCGACCCCGTCCAGTACTTCATAAAGTCCGGGACTCGTAAACGTTGCTATATTAAACATGTCAAGTATAGCCAAATGCGGATCTTGCTCCCACACAATACGGCCCTCCATGTACAACTTCCCTCCCTGATCGAGATAATCTTCAAGTGTTGCTCCCTGGAAATAAGTTATTTCATGGAATGAAAAGTGTTGCCCGAGGCACAGGATCACAGCCTGGTAATTATTCAGTGAAAGTGGAAAAGTTTGGGTGTATTCGGTTTCTACTTCCATTTGCTGAAGCAATTCGAAAATTTGTGGGCCGGAATGGATTTCCGGATCCATATCAACAATGCAAACAGGCACTTTCCCAACTCTCAGGCTGAAATTCATTTCCTTTGTTACACCTGCCGCATCAGTAATTTCAAGCGAGAAGCTAACATTTGAACCATAAGGGATGGAATAATCAGATGTGATACTAAAATCAGCCGAGGCCATATTTCCCGGAAGAATAGTACCAAAACTCACTGGTTGTCCTGTATTTACAGTTATTCCAAGGTTCTCAGGGCTCAGGAAGGCAGTTGTATTTTCAGATTTTCTGGTTCCGCTATTTGCCAGTTTTATTTGCAGTATGGAGGTTTCACCAGGCTCTAAAATCCCATCATCATCCATGATCGCAAAATCAGAAAGAAAAAGCGAAGGAGTAGTCGTTATTAAGTAAAAGGAACGCTCGTAATTTTTTTCCTGGCTTTGCACGTCCATTTGGAGAACAATATTTTGTCCGTCATCAATTTGATTATCACACAAACAAGTGAATGCAGCACTTAACTCTATGGATTCTCCAGCCTGAATGCTCTCAACACTATGCTGAAAGTCTATTAATTCTATCAAGGGGTGTGCACAGGTAATGCTGAGTTCAAGATCTTGCAATGATGTGGTTCCGCGATTATGCAAAAACAAATCCATATTCACAAACTGCCCGTTGGTAATGGTATTATCTTCTGATCCCTGAACACGCAATAATATTTCCAGGCCATCTGTTAACTGAAAAGTCTTGCTGGCACTGAGCAGTGTATTGTCAGTAACAAGAACTGTAATATCACTGTTTAATGCTTCCTCTTCCTCAAGGATGCTCAGTTCCCCACTTTTAGAAACGAATACTGAAGTTGGGTATTGATTGGCAATGAATTCAATTCTTGTCCCTGATGTGATCAATGAAGGATCAGGAAGTAAAGGAAGGCTGTAATTTACCAGATCACCATCTGCAATACCTGCAATCCATTGAACCTCTTCAAAACCTGTAATATCACCATAATAGAAATCAATATTCCCGTCAGGGTATAGTTTAACGGCAAAATTGCAATCGCTTAGTCCTGCCTGTTCATTAAATTCAGTCCTCCATCGAAATGTGGCTCCATTCTCATCGCCCTCATACCATACACCCTGCTCATAATAATTATTTACGATCATTCCTTTGCACAGAAAAGGTGCAATCACCCTCATGTTTTTCAGAAAATATGCCATATCGACCAGGTATGACCAGAAAAACATATTTTCATCAAAACTCAGGTAGCCGGATGATGATACCATGACTGAATCAAAGTAGTTTCCGTAAAAGGGAAAGCTAAAATCAAGCGGTTGAACAAGCATAGTGTCAACAAAGCTGTTTGCTATAAGAAGGTGTTCAGTAATTTCAGGAAATTCAGCAGTGTTCTGATTCATCCTGTAGTTTTTGTCGAGATGCCAGGTATAGGGTTGCTGTCCCCCACTTGCCTCAAGCTGAACATTAATTGGCTGTGCTGGCTCATAAACGGGCAATTCTTCGGTTGTAACAAACAGTTCATCAAAGGATGGACTGTAAATCACTGACAGTATGGTCCTGCCATTTTCAATTAATGGTACATTCTGCTCATTACACGGAATTTCCTGTACACCGATGTGATAGTCCATCAGGCTGAAGGATTTGAGCTGTCCATGGCCGAGATTTTCCGGGTCATTTTCATCTACTATAAGGAAGAATTTATAGGGCTGGCCTGCCTCAACATAAGATAATAAAGGTGTTACATCCAGGCCAAACTCAATGGTTTTATGATCCGGGGTGGTATCATTTCCCTGCATATAATGCCAGGCCCCCTGGTAGTTGAAAATGGTGTAGGAATGAAGATGCTCAGGCTGATTTGATTCCAGGTCGGAGGAAATGCCTGCCTGCACCCTGATCCTCATCCTATAATCATGTTCCAGTGATACTTTGTAGGTCATGCGGGTTTCATGCTCTTCCTTAACATCCAGGATATGAACAGTATTTGTCCATATTCCACCATCTATCTCTTCATCAGCCAGTGTCTTATACATCATATAACAGAAACCGCTGTCAGCAAAGTTTACACCATGGCTGTTTGCAAATTTCAATGCACCGAACTCCCAGTCGCGCATGTCCAGGATGCCATCATCATTGAGATCTACATCCATGGTAAATTGCCCATCACCATTATAATCATATCTTATCCAATCATTGTATCCCACGATGGTCATGCCATGTACTGGATTTGGGCCAAAATTTGTCACTACCCTTTTCCCGGCATGCGGGCTTTCAGGAGGCAGATTATTCAAATTCCATGGACTATCGGTGATGAAGCTTGCCACACCTCCGGTCTCAGATCCGTCGAGATGGTCATTTAACCAATGTCGCAGAGTAAACAGTCCGGCTGTGTCACCAACATATATTTTACGTATCCCGGATATCCTGTTGTTCATGGCATTGTACCATTCATCATAACCTGACATCCAACGCTCCCCTCCGCCATAATAGAATCCGCCATAATCAGTAACATTTGGGTTACCGTGATGCTTAAGGACATCCATCGTGAAAAGGTAGTTAACACCATACCAGCCATTCCCTCCATTGAAAAAATTCCATGCAAAGTGAGTGGTATACTGATTATCCGGATTATCTGCTGGCAGGCCACGAAGCCTGTTTATTTCGTAGGTAAAGTTATATGCGATGCTGGTGGATTGCATGCAATTGGGGTAGGTCTCCTGGGAAAAGATAGGCCTGAACCATTCATATCTTGAATTATCGACACTGTCGCGGTGAGCTCTGTAGCGATAATGATCCGGCAGGATTACATCTTCAATAGCATTAAGAATAGCAGCATCCTCTTTGGTAAGCGGGCCGGTATCTCTCATACCGGAAGGAACAGAGAAGAGGTCTGCTTGCTGGGCTGACAGGCCGCTAATGACAAGAAAAAATATAAGGGTCAGATATCGCTTCATAAGTATATTTATTTAGCACTGCAAGTTATTTCAATATTTGCAGATTGTCAAGTTTCATCCAGTTAGCGGTATGATATGATAAGAAAACGGTAAAATCTGCTTAAAAAGATTTTTAGAATCGTTTACACTTTTTACAGGCTGTTACTGGTTGCTGGTTGCTGGTTAAAAACGTCACTTGTAAGGAAAATTTATTTATTCCGACTAAGATAATAAACAATCAATGAAGCCAATAAAATCCATCCATCATCCACTTCCATGCTTTGCCCTACGAAGCCTTGTGGCGAAGAAGGGCTTTGCCCTACGAAGCCTTGTGGCGAAGAAGGGTTCTTATTCTTATTCCTTGTTCTTTATTCTCTATTCTTTCATCTTTCTACTAATAGGACTCCAAACTTACCCCCAGGGTTGCAGCGATGCCGGATTATGTAGTATGGGAGACCTGGACGGGCAGGGACTAAGCAATGAAAATAAGTATAATACGCAAGCATCCTATATTTTTGGATTGGGTGAACAGGAGAGCCTTATCAACACCATCCTTTTTGAACAAAGATTCCATGTATTTGATCAAAGGGGGCAGATCTTTTTACAACTTCCCTTTCATTATATTTATGGAAATCTCGGACAAAGCTATGGTGTCGGGGATATTAACCTTGGTTTCAATTATACTTACCTCCGTGAAAAAGATTTGAGTGCATCATTTATGGTCGCTGCAAAACTGCCACCCAATGATGCGAATAAAACCATCGATGGCAAAGGGGCACCCATGGTATACCAGACAAGCCTCGGAACATACGACCTGGCCCTGGGAGCCAATGCATTTTATAAAAAATGGCAATTCGGATTTGCTTACCTGAAACCATTTGGGAGCAATAAAAACCAATTCCTGCACGCAAACTGGCCGGATAATGAAGATGCATTGGAATACATTGAAATGGAGGTGCTGCGCCGTGGCGATGATGCCATGCTCAGAATAAACAGGTTTTTCTATACCGATAAAAGCCGCTTCAATGCCGGCTTGCTGGCACTGTATCGTCTGCAAAAAGACCAAATCACACAAAATGGGCAAACAGTCATTCTTGATCACTCAGACGGCCTGACCCTGAATATAAACCTTGGCTATAACAAGCTGCTTAAAAACAAAGACGCGATCACCTTATCTGTTGCAGTACCCATAATTGTCCGCGAAGTACGGGTTGACGGGCTTACCAGGACCTTTGTCGTGATGTTTACTTACGCCTTCGGGAACCATAAGAAGCAGGATGCTTTTCAGCCAGTACTATTTGATCGTGAGCAGTGAGTATCACACATTAAGTCACTCAGTCTTCCTATCATCCCATCATACTATCTTCCCGTCATCCCGTCTTCCAGAGACTCCTCATACAAGAAAAATAGACGCCGCCATATTCAAAATATCCGCGTGGTCAAAAGCAAGTTGGGGTGTTTTTTCGATGCTAAACCATTCCGCTTCTTTAGCATCATCGCCTGCTTTTGATTCGGCTGGTTCGGTAAAATAACCCACGTACACAATAGATACGGTATGCCCTCTCGGATCCCTTCCGGGATTCCCGAAAGTATGCATCTGGGTGAGTAAAATGTTTTTTAGCCCGGCTTCTTCTTCAAGTTCTCTCGCTGCAGCATTTTCCAGAGGCTCATCTTTGTCAACAAAACCTCCCGGCAGAGCCCACTGATCTTTAAAAGGATCATTGCCCCTTTTGATCAGAAGAACTTCGGGAATCTTGTCAGTTAACCGAAATATGATGATATCGACAGTCACTGCCGGGCGGGGATAAGGGTAAGAATGAGCCATTTGATTTTTTTCTAAAGATACAAAAAAAGAGCGCTCCGTCCCCGAAGCGCTCATGCACTTAATGTTTAACTAACATAAAATTAACACTACAGCCTTTTAAAGCTGAATTTGGTATAGTACAGTTTACCAACTGTTACACTACCATCTCTTAAACGTATCTTTTCAATATTTGAAACCACATGATTATTGAAATAGTCGCTGCTTGAAGTGGTACATTTCACATGAATGTATCCATCATCATCATAAGTAAAACAAACCATGACAATCTCTTTGTCCCGGGCATTTGCTGCATCCTTCGGATAAACGATTGCATCTTCAAATTGCTCGCGGATATCTTCCGGTAATCCAGGGCCTGCTACTTGTTCGCCAAGCTTGATTACAATTAAGTCTTGTGTCGGAACCAAGGCCTCTATTTTTACCGTAGTTTCTTTATCAGCATTGGTTTTTCCTGATTTTAATTCTTCCCCTTCTGCAAATGAGGAAAAGGAGATCATGATCAGGAGCGACATTAAAGTTATTACTGTTGTTTTCATGATACACATTTTTGGGTTACACATTCCGGTTTGTATATATGGCATCTAAATCTGTGCCACAAATTGTAATATATTTTATATCAGCTTTTTACAAGGTCTGTTAATTTTGTTAGTAAAGCAAAATGTGTTCAATTTCCGATCACCTTTGTCCACCAGCGAACAATATTTCAAAGAACAATTAAGCCGTGTTACATTAAATAAGACGCACTTCGAATCAAGCTGTTACAGGCTTGATGAGTTATTGCGAGGTAATGTGCTGGTTACTAGTAGTGCGTTCTTTAATTGGACTTACATGAAATTTATTATAGATTTTTTCTTTAGACAAGGCAAAATTCTTTAGCATAGCCGTAGCTACGGTAAATAATTTTAACGCAGTATAAAGGAA
>JABMQZ010000129.1 GCA_013202965.1 Bacteroidota bacterium
CTGACTCTCTGATTCTCCCAAAACTCAAAACTCAAAACTTAAAAGTCTGCTCACATCAAAATACAGCTCTGTAACGCCATAAGGGTTTTCGGAAATTTGGAGCATATCAATTTTGTTATTCAGAAGACTTTGCATTCCGTTGAAACGAAAGCCCAGCACTTCCAGGATTTCGTATTCGTCGGGAATATAGATGACCACAAAGGCTGTATTTTCACTTAGCCCGTCGCCTGTCGACATGATGGCATCCACCTGTTTTTCATAAAATGTGAAATATGCCTGGCTGACTGCTTCATTGCCGGCCATCTCCCATGCAACTGCTGCGATGAAGGTTTCCCTGAGCCTGAAAGGGCTTTCATGTAGCAAATCTCCTACGATCTTAGCGGCAATACGATATTCTGCCTGTATGAGATTTTTCCGATTGAGGTAGGAGATCAGCGAATCCCTCAAGAGGGGAGTGCCGTAGGGCTGATATTCCGCCTGAAAGCTAAAGCCGTAATACAGATATTTGAATTCTTCAGCTGTGAGACTGGTATCCAGCTCAAGGTATCGTTGAAAAAGAAGAGGGTAATAATATGGAGATTTTTTCTTTTTGATCTCTTTTCTGATCTTTTTGAATTTAATGGGTTTGATCTCGGTGTTTTGCGCAAGGAGCAGGCTGCATGTGAAAAAGATCAGCATCAAAAGCAGTAAAGACTTTTTAATCATATCAGACAGGATTAGAGGAAGGTGCATTAGCGGGAAGCTTGATATTTTATCCGAAAAAGTTCTGCTTCCCGGAGGAAATACCTGGCTATTGGCAATGAAAAAGGATTATCAATGTTCATTCGCTCAGGATGCCATTGCAGTCCGAGAAAGAAGGGCATGTTTTCAGCGTCTTCATATTCAATGGCTTCGATAAGCCCGTCATTGGTACGGGCAATGGCTTTCAGGCCGCTTCCGAGCTGCTTGATACCCTGGTGGTGGTTTGAATTTATAAGCCCCTTGTCGTGCTGAGTGATTTTATATAAGCCTGATTTTTTCAGTACCCTGAGATCATGATAACATTCATATTTATTTTCGCATCTGTGTATAACAAGCGTATCAAAATCCGTGGGCAGGTCCGGAAATAAGCTTCCGTCATGATAAATGTTGAATATCTGGAGGCCGCGACAAATACCGAGCACAGGCATTTCCATGTTTTTGGCAGCGCCGATCAAAGCCCATTCCAACGAATCCCTGTGCAAATCGATCGTTCCACATTTTATGGTGTCGATCGCCCGGCCGTATCTCCCGGGAAAAACATCCGGCCCCCCGCTGATCAGGAGCCCTGAACAGCCCTTCAGTAAAAGCAGGGCAGAATCTACCGGCATATGGTAAAGATCAATGCAAATGATACTGCTGTCGGCAGTTTTCAGCCATCCGGCGTAATTGCCGTAATATTCTTCGGGCAAAGCCTTTGAAATGCCAATGGTCAATGATTCAGGCTCAGCCTTGTTTGTACATGACTGCAACAGCAGCATACCAACTGCAATAAACAGGATAATTGCAGGAAAGTTAAGTCGAAGGGTTTTCATGGTGCAGGATTATTTATCACGATCTCAAAAATAGCAAAAAATGTACAATGTCGAACAGGCAATGAAAAAGGAGATTAAAAACAGAAGAAATTCCCTCTCAATCTCATAGTCACTCAGTCACCCGGCCATGTAACCATGTAACCATGTAACCATGTAGCCAATTATAGGTTAGAGATTAGATATCGAAACTTCCCACCGCCCCTAAAGTGCTTTCAAAGCAAAATACTCTACCGGTGCAAAATCATCGGTCAGGATCATGGCATCGGATGAAAAATCCGGATAGATTCTGTGAAGGAGATAATTGTTCAGTTCGGGATCAGCATTGTGAAATTCCGGTATCTTGTCTGATTTGAGGGCGATCATGCTGATGCTCTGGAGTAATTCCGGATCATCCGGATCGTGGCAGGCAAAAAAGTAAAGTTGTGGAAACACTTCTTTGTATGTGGCATACTCAGCTTTCATGAATTCACTGGCAGGGCCTTCGATGGAGGCGATAAGGTTTTCTATCACAATGCCGTCTTCTGTCAGCATATCGTATTTCAGCTGAATGGCTTCCCGTGTAGTTAACTGGAAAGGAATGGCAAGCAATGACTTGTATGCATCGCCGAGGATCACATCATATTTTTCTGCACTCTTATTCAGATAAGTACGTCCATCTTCATGAAAGATACGCATCCGGGGATCTTCCTCCAGGCGGAAATGTTCTTTCGCAAGCTCGGTGAGGCCAGGATCAATTTCCACAACATCGATGCTTGCATGCGGATATTTTAAAAGGTAAAATTTAGGGTATGAATATGCTGCACCTCCCAGGATCAGCGTCCGGCTGAAATCAGGCTTAAAATGCTCGGCCAGCCGGTAGAACCACGAATATTCATAGACC